>JBKJKH010000045.1:0-18404 GCA_046597595.1 Gemmatimonadaceae bacterium | reverse complement strand
CGGCTCGTGTTCGCCGGCGCCCGGGTCGTCGGCGTATCCGCAGACACGAGCAGGCATCTCGAGAAGACGCTGCGCCTGCGCGCGGGGGCCGTCACATCGATCGGCAATGGCATCCGGCCAACGCCGGGTGATCGCGAACCCGTCCGGCAGGAGCTCGGGCTGCGTGACGACGACCTGCTCATCGTGGCCGTGGGCAATCTCGTCCCCCGCAAGGGCCACATACACCTGCTGCGTGCCCTCGCAACACTCGACCGCGCCGGCATCGGGTCACGTTGGCATCTGGCGATCGCCGGCCGCGGCACCGAGCGCGACGCACTCCTCGCGTTCGGCGGAGACGCGGGCTTTGCAGATCGGCTGCACCTGCTCGGGCATCGCGATGACGTCGCCAATATTCTCGCCGCGTCCGATATCTACGTCATGCCTTCGCTCTGGGAGGGCCTTCCAGTCGCCTTGCTGGAAGCGATGTTCGCGGGGAAGCCCATCGTGGCATCGGGCGTTTCCGGCATACCCGAAGCCATTCGGCACGAACGGGAGGGCTTTCTCACCCCGCCCGGTGACGACGCGGCCATTGCGAAGGAACTCGGGCGGCTGCTGCAGGACAGCGCGCTCCGGACGAAGACGGGCGCGGCCGCGCACGCGCGCGCAGTCGAGGCGTACAGCGTGGAGGTCATGGTCGATGAATACGAGAAGGTGTTCGGGCTCCGGTAGTTCAACGCACGAGAGCAGCCGGCATTGCCGGCCTCACCCTTTCGTCGGGCGATCCTTCGCGCGTGCCCATTCTCTTCGCGCTCTGACGATTTGATTGTGCACCCAGTTGGTGCGGTCCAACGCATCTCGCGCAATAGTCAGTGCGCCCAGTCGCAGCATTCCCCACGGGACCGTCGGGGAAAATGACATCGTCCTGCCAACGTTGCGAAAGCGCCCTTCACGTACTTCGTCGAGAGGATCGTCGGACAGGGCAGGCACATCGAGCTCCGTGTCGCGAAAGTTTCGACAGTCGTGCATGTCCGGACCTATGGTTCCCACCACCTCGGGCCTGACGCGCTGCACGCGATGAAGCATCCGGACGCTGCGGGGATCAGGCAGGAAGCGCGTGTTGTAGGCGCCATTCCAGACTTCGATTGCATCGATGCGGCTCAGGACTTCGGCTGGGATCCTGTGCCGGGCGAGGACAGGATGCGCGACAACCGTCAGTTGCGCGGCCGCGCCTGCGGTATCCAGAAACTCCGCCGGGGTTTTCGGGGCACTCCATTCGGACAGGCCGCACGCGAGAAGGTGCAGTCCCGGAAGTCCGCGAAAGCGGAATTCCAGCCCGGGGATGATGCGTACCTGTCTGGTGGAAACGGCGTGCGCATGCGCGACCAGTTCCGCAAACCGCGCCGCATTCACGTCTTCAGCGTGATCGGTGAGTGCGATGAACTGGAAACCTCGCCGCTCGCCAAACGCCACCAGCTGCTCAAGGGTGTCCTTGCCATCGTGCGAGTATGTGCTGTGCACGTGAATGATGCCGCGCATACGGGCCTATCTCCGGCGAAGCCAGTTGAGCGTTTCGCGCAGGAACGGCGCGGGATCGCGCATCCGCAGGACCTCATTCCTGTCGCCGGGGCGCCAGAGCGTCATGAAGTCGGCTACGGCGCGCAGTCGACTGGGCGCGCCAGAGGGAAGCGCGAGTGCTTCATCACTCCTGGTCACGCGTGCCAGCAGCGCATCGACATCCCCCCACCACCAGCGGCTTCTCACTCCCTCGCGATATTCCCGCACAGGCGCGGGAGAGGACTTCGCGATTGCGCACTCGACGAGTAGACGCGGGAAGTCGACGCCGGCGTCGATCGCGAGCTGGAGCGATCCCCAGAACCGTCCATTGATCTCCATCAGGTACGGTGTGCCGGTGGCCGCGTCAATCTTGTACTCCACCATGGCAACTCCCTCCCAGTCAAAGCGGTCGACGAGCGCTCGCGACGTGGCCACGAGCTCCTCGCGCACGCTGATGCTCTCGCGATACACACTGATGCCCCCCGAGGGGGGCTTCTCGCGAAGGCGGCGGTGCGCGAATCGCGCAATCTCGGCGCCCTTCCAGAGGAGCAGGAAGACGCCGATCCCTGGACCAACGATGCGCTGCTGGATCAGCATCGGGTAGGCGCCCGGGCCAAGCAGGCGCGCGGCGTGAAGAGCCTCAGCGGGGTTCCGTGCATGGTGGACCCCATGCTTGAAGCGACGGCCGCCATGCTCCACGACGGAACTCGCCGTTTTCACGACGACTGGATAATCCAGCGCCGGCGCCACCTCCTCCAGCGCGTCGACGTGTCGTACCACAACCTGGTGCGGCACCGCAATGCCCACATCCTTCGCAGCAGAGAGGACGGCCTCCTTGTCGCTGATGCGCCGGAAAGCCTCGAGCGACGCGAACGGTATTGCGGCTGCAAACCGATCCCTGACCGGCAGCACGGCCAGCAGGGAGGGTTCGGTAACCGGGATAACGACCGCCGCGGCGGACGATTGTGACAGCCGCAGCAACGCCTCCGCCAACGCCTCCGGCTCCGCGAGCGAGTCCGGCACAGGCACGTCGACGCGTGCATACCGCGACGCGCCAGCCAGCGACCGGCCGTTGCTCGATGTGACAACGACGTCATAGCCCGCGATGCCGAGCGCGCGCACAATCGCCAGCGATGACCGTTCCGCGCCATCCGTGACGAGTACGGTGATACCTGCTTTCGCCGACGCTGTCACCGTGCAATTGCGCGACGCGTCGCCTGAACGGCGCGTAACGCGGCAGATGGCACGGCAGCGGCAACCGACAGGAAGAGGAGTTTTGCACGCGGGGGGTTTGCCTCCTGGCGGAGGAGACGAAGCGTCCGCTGCGCGCCAACGGTGTCACTCTCTGCGATCTGCGCACGCGCAAGGTAGAGCAGCAGCCCCGTGCGGCCGCGCGCGTACGTTGCGCGTTCGCTGTCCGTCAATCCTCCGCGATAGGCGGCGGCGGTACGCATGCTTTCGAGCGCGTTTGTCGCCAGCGCGACGGTGTTGCTCTTCGCGGTAAGGGAGCCCTCCCCTCCCTGACGGTAGCGCACGAGTGGTCCGGCGAGGTACGCCAGCGGGTGCTTTGCGGCGAGCCGATGAAAGAATTCTGTCTCTTCTGCCAGCCGAAGCCTGGCATCGAAGCCCCCGGCGTGGAGGATCTCGCGACGCATGACCGCCGACGAAGGAAGGCACACGTTGCCAAGAAAGAGGGCCTCGAACAGGTCGCCCGTGTAGGTGGGGATAGCGCGATCACCGGCATCCCATGTCTCGCCAGCCTTCAACCAGCTGGAGAAGTACTGTTCGGGAGTCTGTCCCGTTTGCCTGAACACGGAAAAAGTCCCCACGAAGGGATCGCCTGCGAGCACTCGATCATTGCCATCGATCACCTCGCACCCCGTCAGCGACCAGGAGATCTGCGGATTCAGCGCGAAGGCGCGGAGTTGCAGCTCAAGCTTCCGCGAATGCCAGCGATCGTCGGCATCGAGCAGCGCGATAAATTCGCTCTGCGAGTGATCCATGCCAAGGTTTCTGGCCGCCGAGACGCCTGCGTTTGGCTGGCGGAGGTATTGGACCGTGGGGGAGAGGGCGGCCAGTGCGGCAGCCATGGATTGCGTGTCATCCCTGGAGCCGTCGTCAACAATGATGACCTCGGCAGGAACATGCGTTTGCTGCAGAGCAGACTCTACCGCACCGACCAGGTATTTCGCGCAGTTATACGTCGGAATGACGACGGCGACACGTTGACTACTGGGCATAAAGTCTGGATGACGTCACGGGTGTCGTAACTGATGTAACACTGCGCGGCGAATACAGATAACTCGTTGTGACGCAACTGAATGGAGGGGCGTCTTCAACTTAACCGGGCATACCGAATTCTTGCCCGGTTGGCGATTCAGCCGCATATTCGCACCCGCCCCATCGCGGCGAAAGTGGCAACCGGGGCCTCTGGAGCACAACGTCCATGCAAACACGTCGATCGCCCGCATCGCGCTTCGCCGTAGCGTCCGTGCTGGCACTTCTCGCCGCAGTCGGATGCGGCGCGGAGCCCACACCACCGCCAGTGGTTGTGGTCGTGCCGCCGCCGCAGCATCCGAACCTGCCATTCGGCGCCGTGAAGATCGCCGAGCGTGGATTTTCGCAGGCTGTGGAGGACGGGTGGCAGGTCGCGTTCGATTCGAGCCTGACGTTTCTCGCGGTCTCGGACGCACCGCAGTCGCCACCAACCATCGGCGTGGTGACCTATCGCGCGGGTTTCATCGCGGGCAATGAACCAATCAATGTCTTCCGCGTGCTGCCTGCAGCGGTCGAGACTCTTTACGTGTCATTCTGGGTAAAGTTTTCGCCGGGTTGGGTTGGACACCCGGCGTCTGGCGTCAACAAGATCCTGCACATCTTCATCAGCGGTCGGAACCGTGTCGTGTTTTCCGCGACGGGCTCGAACGCCAGTGGTCTCGTGCCGCAACTCCGGCTCCAGGAGATCAACTCAACGTCTGGCGTGCGCAACCTGGATCCAAACATCGTTCCCCTCGCACGAATTATTCGCGGCTTGTGGCATCGCTGGGATATCGTGCTCATTACCAATTCGGCCGGGAATGCCGATGGTGTGGCGAAGTGGTGGCTTGACGGGATCCTGGTCGCGGATCACACGGACGTGCCGTATGTGACTGCCGCGCAGGGGCATGGGTGGACCAGCGTGAACTGGGCGCCGACGTGGGGTGGCGTAGGCGGCACCGTTCCAGCAATTCAGACACAGTCACTCGACAACATCTTCCTCGCAGGGAAATAGTCGCTATATGTCCGCCGCAAATCGCATATCCGCTCGTAGCACTCGCCTGGGGTTCGCCGGGGTTCTGGCGGGAATAGTGCTCGCCTGTCAGGCTGGCGCTCCCACCGACGCGGAAGAAATTATCGTCAACCTCGATGCCGTCGTCGGCCAGATCGAAGTCAGCGATACCGTGCGCTTCACGGCGCGCGTGACGAATGGAAGCGGCAACGTGCTGACCAATCCGGTGTCCTGGTCGAGCAGCAATCCGAGTGTTGCGCAGATCCTGAGCGACGGCAGCGTGATCGGCCTTGCTCCGGGGCAGGTGACGTTGTCGGCTGCGGTCGATGCTTCGACAAAGAGCGCCACGCTCATCGTTGTTCCGCCCGCGGTCAAGGAGCTCCGTATCGCCGCCGTCCGTCCGGTGTTGCGGGTGACGCAATCGGTACAGGCCGTCGCAGAGCTGCGCGACAAAAGAGGTCGGCCAATTCTCGGACGCGCGGTCATCTGGGCTTCCAACACGCCGGGTGTGGCAAGTGTGAACGCGGCGGGCGTCATCGCTGCACTCACGCCGGGGGACGTCATCGTTTCCGCGACCAGCGAGGGTCAAAGTGCTCTCGTGAACCTCTCGGTGACAACAGTTCCGGTGATTTCCGTCACGGCATTGGCGGACGTTGGGCTCCTTGTCTCACAATCGACGACGTTGACGGCAACGCCGCGGGATTCCGTCGGCGGTGCAATCGCCGGGCTTTCCGCTGAATGGACGACGTCGGATGCGACGATCGCAAGTATCACCCAGGCGGGAGTCGTAACCGCGGTCGGTGTTGGAGGAGCCACTATTACAGCCAAGGTAGCCGGCGTTCCGGCCGCCGTGCGCGTGGCGGTTGCCGCTGTACCTATTGCGAGTATCAGCGTGTCGCCGGTCAGCGCCTCGAGAATCGTCACGCAGACGGCAACCTTCAGCGCGCTGGCAAAAGACTCCATCGGCGCCGTTCTATCCGGCCGCGCGATCATCTGGACCACCACCAACGCAGCCGTTGCAACCGTCGACGCTGCCGGCGTCGTCACCGCGGCGGGGCCGGGGACGGCCTCCATTATTGCGTCGAGCGGCGGGCGCAGCACGTCTGCGTCATTCACAGTTGCGCCAGTCCCCGTCGTCACCGTGTCCGTAAACCCGCCCGCATCAATCCTGCTGGTCGGCGAGTCGGTCAGCTTGACGGTGACCATGAAAGATTCTCTTGCTCGAGTGCTCTTTGGACGTGCGACGAGTTGGTCCTCCTCGGCGCCTACGGTGGCGACAGTCAGTGCCGCCGGCGCCGTAAGTGTCGTGGGTCCTGGAGACGCGACCATCTCTGCGACCAGTGAAGGCAGGGTTGGCAGCGCCACGATATCGTCGCGTTTGCGTGTGGGCAGCGTGACAATTTCACCCTCGCCGCTCACCCTGCTTGTGGGCCAGACGCGCGCCCTCGTGGCAACACCCCGTGATACGACGGGCGCCGCTCTCACCGATCGTGGAATCGCGTGGAGCAGCTCGGATGCCCTCGTCGCGACGGTTTCCGGGACAGGTAGTGTCGTTGCGAAGCTGGCAGGCACGGCCACGATTACGGCGAGCAGCGAAGGGAGCTCGGTGAACATGACCCTGACGGTCGTGCCAGTCCCGGTAGCGTCGGTGACGGTCGCGCCGTCGTCACGGAATCTGTTCCTCACCCAGACCGTGCTCCTGAGCGCCGCTCCCGTCGATTCAATCGGCGGTGCGCTGGCAGGCCGCACGGTTGTGTGGACCACGTCCTCGGCGGCGATTGCCACCGTCTCCCCGACGGGCTTGGTCACCGCCGTTACTCCGGGTACCGCGGTTATTACCGCCACGGTCGAAGGGAAGGTTGCCACCGCGAGTATCGTGAGCGCGCCCGTTCCCATCGTCACCGTTACACTGACCGCTCCACGAACGGCACTGCTCGTCGGTGAAGACATGCAGCTGGTCGCGACGCCCCGCGATTCTGTCGGTGGTGCGCTCACCGGACGTGTCGTCACGTTTGCGAGTTCGGCTCCAGCGGTCCTCGGGAGCGACGCGACCGGGTTCGTCGTCGCCCTCACACCCGGAGCGTCGACGGTTACCGCGCTGGCGGAGGGAAAGAGCATAACGCTCGATATTTCCGTCGCACCGGTTCCGGTTCGCTCTGTTCTGGTCTCGCCTTCCGCGCCGTTCATTCTGAACGGGACAACGGTCGCGCTCACGGCAACACCGCGCGACTCAGCCGGCCGCGCCCTGCTCGATCGCGCGGTGACGTGGTCGACAGCGACCCCTGCGATTGCCTCCGTGAGTCCACTGGGAGTGGTCACTGCGCTGGCGCAGGGGGTGGCGACCATTATCGGCACCAGCGAAGGTCAGGTTGGCGGAGCGACGATCAGCGTTGTGAATGCGCTCTATCCCAATGAGCCTGTTGATCTCCTGCCCATTTCCGAACGGAGTTTTACCTCATTGGTAGAAGGCGGTTGGACAACGGCGTTCGACACAAGCCTCACCATTACCAGTGACGCAGGAGCTCCGAAGTCGCCGACATCCATCGGTGTGGTGAGGTACAATGCCGGGTTCATCGCGGGTAACGAACCGGTGAATCTCTTCCGGGTGTTGCCGGCGGGGACCGATACGCTTTACGTCTCGTTCTGGGTGAAATTCTCGGACAACTGGGTCGGTCACCCGGCATCGGGGGTCAACAAGATTCTTCACGTATTCGTTGCCGGACGCAATCGCGTGGTGCTGGCTGCGTTCGGGAGCAATGCTTCCCCGTTGATTCCGCAAATCCGCTTGCAGGAGATCAGCAGTCACTCCGGATTCGTCAATTTCAGCCCGAACCTCGTCCCGGGTGCGCGGATCGTTCGGGGCCAATGGCATCGGTGGGAAATGCTGTTGAAATCCAACACCGCAAGCGATGCGAATGGTTCGGTCGAATGGTGGCTGGATGGCGTGAAGGTCGGTCAGGTGACGGACATTGCCTTCGTGCCCGCCACTCTCGCGCATAACTGGACGAGCCTGAATTGGGCGCCAACCTGGGGTGGAGTCGGCGGTACGATGCCGGCACTCCAGACACAGGCGCTCGATCACATCTGGGTGAGCGGCAAATAGCGTTCGTCGCGCTGTTGAGCGCAGGCGCACTACTCTTCCAGATGTCGCGCGGTTCGTACCCAGCGCTCAGGGCGAGCAAGAATAGCCCGCCCGGCGATCCAGATACGCCAGAGCGCGTACCGGGGTAGGTATGCGAACGCACGCAACGTCGCCGCGCGTTGCGGATGATCAACAAGCGCGATGGCGCCGTAGAGCGCCGGCTGCGCGACCGTTGTGCTGAAGAGGATCGTGAGCAGCGGCCATCCAGCCGGCTGCGCGATCAGGCAGATGAGCGTCGCCAGCCCTCCGAGCGCGCCGCGAACGACCGGACCGACACTCGACAACTCCGCAATCAGGTCCAGGCGTTGCCGCACGCCGAGGCGGCGCGCTGCCATGATGTGCGCGGCCGATGCCTTCAGCACCGCGAGCTTTCCCGCCGACCATCGTTCGCGTTGGCTCGCGCTCTGCGCCATGCTCCGCGCTTCCTGCGCATAGAGCTTTGCGGCATGTGCGAGGCTCACGCGTATCCCGCTGAGCGTAAGCCGGGAATACAGCTCCCAGCCCTCCGTTATGGTGTCGACACGCCAGGGATGGGCGCGGAGCACGTCCCGTCCGAGGACAATGCCATCGCCCGTGAGTGGGCAACTGAGCCCGGCCCGCTGTTTCAGTGGGAGCGCGACATCGTAGCGGCTCCGCGTCAGGAGCCCTGCGAGTCTCGTCAGCTGGTTGTCGAATTCGTTGCTCAAGCCGTCGTAGGCTTGCAGCGCTCGTCCCTGCAAGGGCGCAAACACCGACAGCTGCGTCGAAAAGTCCGGTTCGACGATGGTATCCGCATCGATGACGCAGAGCGCATCATATGAATCCGCGTCAAGCTGTTGCAGCGCCCACTGAATTGCAAACCCTTTTCCACCGATGTCCGGGGCCGTCCGCTCGAGGACCGTCGCTCCGGCAAGACGCGCGATATTCGCGGTAGAATCGGAGCAGTTGTCAGCGACCACGACAACCCGCAGTAGCGCGGCGGGATATTGCTGGGCGATCAGGGAGCGTACGCATCGCTCAATCAGATCCTCTTCGTCGTGCGCCGGAATGAGAAACAGGAGCCGGTCGGTAGGATTCGCATTCGTGACAGCGTATCGTTCGCGCTTGCGGCCGATGGCAACGAGAAAGGAAATCGCGTCGGACAGGGCCGGCAGCGCGAGCACGAGCGCGGGTACGAGCAAGAGGAGAAAAATGAGTATCGCCATTGCACTCTTCGGGATTCGATCGGCGCTGAGCACGCAATCCGGCTCAACGCAGGTGAAAGTACACGAAGAATGGACGTGATGGGTGTGGCCGCGGTGGCGGGCGCGGCGCTCCTTTCACTTCCGGCCGTTGTGTGGCTGCTTACCGTGCTTCGCGGCATCGGCCGTCGCGAAACTGCGACTGCGGCTGGCGAACTTCCTTCCCTGCTGATCCTCGTACCGGCCCACGACGAGGAGCAGTTGATTGCCGAGTGCGTACGGTCACTCGTGGCCCTTGAATACCCGCGCGATTGGCGCCGGATCGTCGTCATCGCCGATAACTGCCGTGACGCGACGGCGGCCCTGGCACGAGACGCCGGTGCTGAAGCGCTCGAGCGGGACGATCCCGCGCGGCCAGGCAAGCCGAGCGCGCTCGCCTGGGCGCTTGACACGCTCCCCGTCAGCGAGTTCGACGCGGTGATCATTGTGGATGCCGACACGGTCGTCGTTCCGGGGTTCGCACGTGCATTCGCGGCCTTCGCGCCACTCGAGGACATCGCGATTCAGGGATATTTCGGGATGTCGAATGAGTGGGACAACTGGCTCACGCGTCTCGCCGGCCTGCTCGCCCGCGCGCGCTACGAGCACGTATATCCGACGCGCGAGCGCGCGCGGCTCAACGTCCCGCTCACGGGCAACGGGATGTGCCTTGGGCGAACCCTGTTCAGCACAGGAGGGTGGGACGCGTTCTCGCTGTCCGAAGATCTCGAGCTGTATGCGCGCCTCACCGCGGAAGGCGTATCGGTCCGTTATGCCCCGGGAGCGCGATTGTACTCGCAGGAGGCGAGCACGCTCGGCCAGGGGCGCACGCAGCGCGAACGCTGGGCGCGTGGACGCCTCGACGTGCTGCGCACCTGGGCGGGGCCACTCCTCTCGAGCAGGCGCATCGGGTGGCTGCAGAAGCTGGACACGCTGCTGGAGCTGGCACTGCCCAGTCCCGTCATTCGGCTCGCCATCGCCGTCCTGGCGTTGCTCGTCGCCGGGCTCGTGCCGTTCGCCGGCCGCGCGTGGCTTGCCGCCGGCGCGGCGCTGTTCGTGGCGCCCGACGTCCTCGCCATCCTCCGGGCGCTCGCCGGCCATCCGCAACCTCTCCGGACGATAACGGCGTTCGCCATGCTGCCACCCTACGCCCTGTGGCGGGTCGGCGTGGCGGTACGCAGCCTGCTCGGCGCCCGCCAGACCACATGGCGCAAAACGGCGCGCAACGCCCGGCGTTAGGCGGCCGTCAGGATCCGCGCTCGTCGATCATCGGGGCCAGGGCCGCGATGCGGCCCGTATCATACGTCTGCGCCGCGAAGACCTTGGCCACGTTGATCGCAGGCTTGCCGGGACGCAGCAGCTTCTGCGCGAGCAGTGCACCCCAACTCAGCGGAACCAGGATGAACGTCGGCAACCAGACCACGGTCAGGTCGGGATTGTTCTTCCGCAGTTCGTTCAGCAACTCACGCTTCGTCGGCAGTTCCGGGGAGAGGAGGTTGATGGCCGCGGGGGCGTCATCGAAATGCCGGGCAATCCAGCTGATCGACCGCGCCGTGAATCCCACGTCCACCACGCCCAGTTTGTGCCCGGGCGAACCGACCGCGACAAACACGTTCCCGATACGCTTGCCAAGGCGGCCCGGCGGATCGAACTCCCGATAGTCCACGACGGCGCCGGGACGCACGATCTTTACTTCGACGCCAAGCTCTTTCCCAAGCGCGAGGGCGAGCCGCTCCGACTCGAGCTTGCCCCACACATAGGGCCCGGAGCCCTTGCTGTCGGGCTCGAGCGGCGTGTCATCGCTCAGCAACCTGCCGCTGGCGAGTACGGCGAGGCTGCTCACATGGATCACGCGCTTGACGCCGGCCGCGGCGGCGGCACGGATCACCTGCTCCGTGGCATCAATCGAGTTGCGCTGGTGCTCATCCCATCCACCCGCGGTCTCCGCCGCGGCATGAATCACCGTCTCGGCCCCGGCGAACAGCTCGGCCGGCATCGGCTTCGCGAGATCGGCGACACGATACTCCACACCCGGAATGCGTTCCCAGCTTGGCGGCTCACGGCGCGCGAGGGCGCGCACTGCGAAGCCGTCTTCGGCGAGCGTCCGCGCGACTTCCTTGCCCACGAATCCGGTGGCGCCTGTCAGCACCACCACCGGGCCCCTCGACGCTGCCGCATGCTCCGGGACAGCGACGACCCGCTGCTGGAGCTCCTCGACGCGGGCGGCGACCTGCGTCCAGATGCGAGTCGTCTCGAGCAGGCTGTTCTCTGTCACGGGGGGCGGTCCTTCGCCACGCGTTGACTTGTAGAACGCCTCGAACAGCTCAGCGAGTCCGGGATAGCTCGTCTGCTTGTTCCGCACCCGCTCGTACATCGCCGATGTCGTCCCCGAGATCATCTGCCAGCCCTGGCGATACGGCGCGACGAGCTTGTCGATCCCCGAGATGCCGGGGCCAATGTGCCGCTGCACAGTGCCGCGCACGAAGTCCGCGAAGATGGACCCGTTGGCGCCGACGAGACGCAGGTAGCTCTCGATCGGACGGCCCTCGAGCGTGACCACGAGCGTGCCCGTTACTGCGCCACGCTTGACGATCGCGTGCACGGTGCCGCTCTCGCCGACTTCGACCGCGGCGATTTCGGTCTTCCCCGCTCCGCACCGCTCGAGTACGTCGAGCAGCAGATAGACCGGATGCGGCAGGATGTCGAGCAGCTGCTGATCGGCCCGCAGCGGGACGCGTCCTCCTGGCGCCCGACGCGCGGTACGGAAGGAGAAGTAGCTCTCGACGTGAGCGAGCTTGCCCAGCGTCGGGAGCAGCGCGCTGGCGATGCGCGCCGGCTTCTCGTGCAGCAGTTGATGACCCGCGCAGATGCCAAGCCCGCGCGTGCGGGCGAGGGTGACGAGTTCCTCCGCATGGTCCATGCGCTCGACGAACGGCTTCTCGACGTACACGTGACAGCCTGCCTCCAGTGCCTTCTTCGCGACGGCGAAATGCGTCGCAGGGGGCGTCACCACGTGCACGAGGTCGATGCCACCCGCCGCAAGCATCTCGTCGAGGCTCGCGAAGGCCGCCGCACCCGGAGCGATGCGCAGCATTTCCTCGCGCGCGGCCGGCATGGGATCCACGATCGCGGCAACGCGGGCGCCAGCGACGCGCCCGACGGCGCGCGCATGATGCTGCGCCATCTTCCCGCCGCCGATGATGCCCACGCGAATCGTGCTGAGCGCGGTGCGTGAGGGTACAGCCGGATGCACCGGCGCGGCAGGGTGCGGATTGGAGAGGCTGGTCGACATGTCAGTTGTTCAGGATGCGCTGAGTGGCCGGCGAAGAACGCCCACCAGGTTCGATGCGAGGCGACGCAGTGGACCGCGCGTCACGGCGATGAATGCAACTTCAGCCGCGAACAGCACGAGCGGCTTGCGGAGTGTCATGGGAAAGGACGGGAAGGATTCCGCGACTTCCGGCTCCAGTCCCACTGCGGCAGCCAGCGCGCGCACGCGCGGCGCGCTGTTGGCGAGGTAGTGCGTGTGAAAGACGTGTTCCTCCTCGCGCCCTTCGAGTCGCGCGGCCAGGCGGCTGCGCGTGGCACGTGGCAGCCGGTTGAAGGCCGCGACGACCGGATGCGCGGCGTTAGGCGTGACGAACACGAAACGCCCGCCGGGTGCGAGCACGCGGCGGACCTCGGCGAACACCCGCTCCGGGCGATCGAGGTGCTCCAGCACCATGTTCGCCGACACGACATCGAAGCTTGCATCGGCGAATGGCAATTTTCCGGCATCTGCGGCCAGCGCTCCGTGCAGCATCGGGTTCTCCCGCAGGTGCTCCACCACGAAGTCACAGCCGATGAGCAGGCGGGCGCGCCGCGCCAGCGATTCCTGGCTGGCGCCTTCCCAGCCGCCATGGAGGCGAGTCCCGGCGCCGATGTCCAACCAGCGCGCGCCTTCGTGCACGGCGCCATCCAGCGCCCGCGCGTAGCGGTGCTGGTGGTACTCCATATCCGGAACGAGACGGCGCATCCAGCGCTCGCGGCTCGAGCTCATGACACTCCAGGGAGATGCGTGTGCGAGGGAGACGGCGAAACCGGCTCACGAGAAGGACGAGTGAGTCCCTGCCGTGGTCCCACGGAAGCCGTCGAGATACGCTGCGGCAAGAGGTAGTGGAGCCTGTCGCGATCAGGCACGCGATCAGGCACGCGATCCGGCGCGCGTTCCGGCAACCCACCGTGCGAGCCGATCCTCGTCTCCTGCAGACATCCGGGAGTGTGTGGGAACGGTATACAGGTGGCGGGCAAGCTCGCGGCAACCACGAAGTGGGTCCTTCGCATTGAGCACCGTCCCACTGCCTGCTTCGTGGTCGGCCAGAGCAATCGGGTAGGGGCGCAGCGCGCCGAGGCGCACAGGGTCGGGCATCGCCTCCGGAAGGATCACGGGCATCCTCAACGCTCCACTGGTCGCGGGGTCGCGAGCAGTGACCACCGGGATGTCGAGTGCGCTGAATCGCAATGCTAACCGTGCGGCGACCGCCCGCCGTCCCTCCGCCAGCGATGCTCCCCTCTCGAGTGCTCCTTCGACGAGCGCTGCAGACGTCGGCGCCATCCTGCGTGGGGCGTGCGCCGGCTTGTATATCATCTCACCGAGCCTGAGCGCCGGCAGCGCGAGGGGCAGGAAATAGAGCGACGGACGTCCCAACACCCATTGTGCGCCCGCCGCTGCGAGGGACTGCCAATCGGCACCGGTCGAGCCAAGTGCCGCTGATGATCGGCGCGCCTTGTCGCGCCATTCAGGGTTGGCAAGAAGGGCCCCGCCACCGGCGGCGTTCGCCCCCTTCCCACGCCCGAAGCTCAACACGCCCAGGTCTCCATGGGCGCCGAGCGGCGTTCCAGCGATCGATCCCCCCATGCCTTGCGCCGCGTCTTCGATGAGCACAGCGCCATGCGCATTCGTGAGCACGCGAACGGCGGCAATGTCCACAGGATACCCGAACAGGTGCACGACGACGGCAGACCGGGCGCCCCGCTGCAAGGCCTCGGCAAGCGATTCAAGAACAGGTGCGAGGGTGCGCGGGTCGAGGTCGTAGAGCACTACCGGTACTCCCGCGTACCGGGCGGCGGCGATGAGGTCGATGCACGCGTATCCCGGCATCGCAACGGGCGCGTCCGCGGAAGCCAGGCGAAGCGCCATGACGAGCGCGCTCGTGCCGCTGTCCGTGAGCTCCGCGACCCCCACACCGAAGTATCGGCTGATGGCTGCCTCGGCCTCCTCATACGCACGGTCACGATTGCGGTGCGCGCGTACCGCCGCCCGCGCGAGAGTGAGCGGTGGCACTGGTGAGTAGACCGGCGGAACCGCCCGCGGAAGTATCACCTCAGGGGAGGTACTTCACGATGCGTGGGCCGAGTGCGTCGGCCACGTTTCGTGGAAGATGCCGCCAGACCTTCGGGCCCCACGACCATGCGCCCTGATCCGGCGACGGTGTCGCAGCCTCCGCCGTGGCGCTCGCGGCGCGCTGATACCACCAGAGCACCTCGTCCCGGCCACCCCACTGTCGCTTGAACTTGTGCGTGCCGCCGCCGGGTGAGCAGCGGCCGAAGTTGAAGGTGCGCGCGTTGTCGGCCGCCGCTCGCTCGATGAACGCCCAGTAGAGGCCCATGTTCGCCGACGTCCGGTTGTAGGCGCGCAGCGATGACGCCCACGTCATCTCGAACTCGCTTGCCCACCGGAAGCCGAAGCCGCAGGCGATGGGAACATCCCCGAGATACGCACACCCGACCCACGCGCTTTCGGGAAATGCCGCCACCAGGGCGCGAAAGAACGCGCGCGACTGCGTGGGGGTACCGAGGTCGCGCATGTGCGTGGCATACACTTCGAAGAACGGATCCACTTCGGCCGCGCCAAAGCGATACGTCACGCCCTCCTTGATGGGGCGACGCACCTGGCTCCGCAGCTTCGCATCGAGCTGCTTGAAGAGTGGTTCGCTCCCGCCGCTGGGCACGTCAAGCAATACGGTGATCTTGCGGTGAGAGACGGGAAGGTCGACCGGAAGTTCGCGGCGCGCCCGCAGCTCAAGCAGCTTTGCGCCATCCGCTCCGGCAAGGCGTTCCGCCTCCGAGGCCAGCGCACGGATGGCGGGCGCGCTTCCCACTGGCCCCCCGTAGTTCACGAACGGCATGGACACCAGGAAGTGCCCGAACACGGGACTGCGAACGCGCACGAGCGGCATGACACCGGTGAGCGTGCCGTCCGCGTCACGCGCAGCGAGGTACGGACACTCGTGGCCAAACACCCGCTCGATGACGCCGCGCCACGCATAGAGATGATGGTGGGACGCGCCGTCTGCAGCGCGCGCGAGGGCATCCCACTCTGCTGGACTCCCCGTGAATCGTTCGACCTTCACGCGAGAGCGGGTGTCTCGGTCCGCGGCATGGATGCAGTCTGGAGTTTGTCGCCAAGACCGCGCGCGATCGAGGTGAACCGGAACTCGCTCATCAGGCGGTCGAGCCGGGCCATCGTGGACGAGAGTCCGCGGTAATGTCGCAAGCGCGTCAGCATCGAACACTTCACGCGCGGTTGATCGGGGTCGATCTCCCAGGGGTGAATATAAAAGACCGCCGGCATCCGTTCCCGGCTCCGCTGCTCGAAGGCGAGGCGCGTCACGGCATAGGGGAACTGGCGGAACCACCCGCCACCGGACGCGGGCACGCGCCACGCACCGATGCGCGCCATGGTCATCGGCAACTCGAGGATCGTGCGTCCACTGCGCAGGCCGAAGTGATACGGGATCAGCGGCGAGTCGGGGTACCCGTATCCGTCGCGCCGCATGGGAAACAGGCTCGAGTCGTAGACGAACCCCTCGTCCTCCAGGATGTCCAGCGCCCATTCGCGCCCCGGCACGATAGAGAAGCTGGGCGCGCGGTAGCCGAGTACTTTCTGACCCGACGTCTGCTCGAGGATCTCCCTGGAATCCCGGATGTCTTCGCGGAACTGCTGCGGTGTCTGCGTCGTGACTCGCCGGTGCCAGTAGCCGTGCGACGCGACCTCATGACCGGCGTCGGCGATGCGGCGCACGAGCGCGGGATAATACCTGGCTACCCATCCGAGGGTGAAGAAGGTGCCGTGGGCATTGTGCCGTGCCAGGAGATCGAGCAGCCGGCCCATCTGGTGTTCGAGGCGGGATTCGAGCGCAGGCCAGCGCTCCTGCGAGATGTATGGCTCGAAGGCACTGACGTGGAAGTACTCTTCGACGTCAACGGTGAAGTAGTGTTCGACCGGCAACGAGGGAGGTGGCGTGACGTCGGCGGTCATTCGGGATTCAGGAGAAATCGTTCACATCCATGACGACTGAGCGCATCGGTTGGTGGCTCCTCGTTCCTTCGGGCCTGGCGGTCATCTTTCTGACCCTGCTGCCAGTACCTGCTGGCGGAATTCTGCCTTTATGGTGCTTCAAATGCGGTTCTCTCTGGCTGGCAGACTGGCTCCTGAACCTGATTGTCTTCCTGCCCGTCGGCGCAGGGCTGGCACTCATCCTGGGTCTCCGGAAAGCCGTCGTCGTCGCTGCCGTCGCCAGTATCGTCATCGAATTGCTCCAGCGGTACTTGATTCCCGGAAGATACCCGAGTCTCGGCGATATTTTCAGCAATAGTTCCGGGGCCCTGCTTGGAGCGCTGTTCGCCTCCGGTTGGACCCTGCTCCTTCGCCCGCGGAGCGGCGCACGACGTGCCCTGATCGGGGGCGCGAGCATCGGCTGGCTGGCGCTGGTGGCATTCATGGGTTGGACGGCGGAGCTCTCCATCGCACATCGCGCGCTCTGGGGCCAGTGGGCGCCGGCACTTCCGCATCTCGACCGATTCACGGGGAATGTGCTCAATGCAACACTGGGCACATCACATTTTCCCTGGACACTTGCGGAAGACAGCGATCGGCTTCGGGCTGAATTGTACTCGAGAGAGTTGTCCGTGACCGCCACGGTCATCCCGTTTGGTGTCACGTCACGCGTGGCGCCCGTCGTCAGCATCTTCGACGCACACAGTCACGAGGTGCTGCTGCTCGGACAGGTCGACCGCGCCGCCATCTTCCGCATGCGCACGCGCGCTTCCGACGTGGGACTCTGGTCTCCCGAGGCGATGCTGCCTAACGCCTTCCCCGCAACCCTCACATCCCGCCCCATGACGATCGCCGTGATACGGCGAGGTCCGCTGGTGCGCATGGATGCCGTGACCGCGGGCGACGCCGCAGGGATATCGAGCATTTCGCGGCTCGGGCCGGCCACCGGGTGGACATTGCTCCTCCCCGCGAGCATCACCGGGGGGCCGCTCGCGACGTTGTTGACGACGCTCTGGCTGGGTATGCTGATTTTTCCGGCCGCGTACTGGAGCGGGGCTCGCGGCCGTCATCTGCAGGCCGCGCTGCTCCTGGCGTCGATCGTGACACTCGGCATGCTCGCGATTCCCCGCTGGCAGCAGGTGGCTGTTCCCGGAGTTGCCACCTGGGTCGCCGCGGGCATGCTCTGCGCGCTCGGAATGTTCACCGGCGCGCGTTACGGCGCGGAGCGCTCCACGCCGGATCTGCCGTAGCCTCCGTGACGCGTCAGGGCTGGCGAAGCGGGGCTGCCGGAGTTGGCACCGCCGTGACGATCAGCACGGCACTGGCGCGATAGTTGGCGAGGGTCCCCAGGATTTCCGACCTGCCCGCCGCGCGCGCGGTGACGACACCGGAGTCCGTGACGCTCGCGACGATTGGGTTGCCGACACTCCACGTGACGCGCCTGCCCAGAATCGTCGTGTTGTTCGCGCCGGTCACCAGGACCGCGAATGTCACTGTGTCACCAACCACCTTGCTCACCGAGTCCGGCTTGATTTTCACGTCGGCCACGCGCTGCTCGTCGTCAAGCACGCGGAAGGGATCGAGGGGGTTGCAGCCGAGCGCCAGAAGCGACGACGTCAGGAGAAGCCATGTTACCCGGCGGTTCATCGCTCGGCTCCGTCGAGGAATGTCTGGCGGACTACCGTCGCGCGCCGCAACAGGTCGTTGTACTTGGTGACGCGCTCGACTTCCGCCGCGTACTCGCTGCGAAGTTCCCGGTTCAGGCGGATATTCTCGTTATTCGGGAACGCGACGTCACTGCGGAAGCGTCCCGGCCGGGATCGCATGGCGATGACGCCTCCGAGGGCGATGGTCGTGAGGCCCGCCCCATAGGTCCCGGCGACGGCGTACCGCATCCCGCTTTTTGGAGGAGAACGATCGATGGCGGTCTGGACGAAGGACGCC
>JBKJKH010000090.1:0-3661 GCA_046597595.1 Gemmatimonadaceae bacterium | reverse complement strand
GTGACGTAAGGCCTTGCCCGGTCTCGCTCCCGTGACCTGCCCATTCCGCAACACCGGCACGCCATTCACGATCACATGACTAATCCCCACCGCCGCCTGCACCGGCTGCTCGAACGTTGCCCTGTCACAGACGCTGTTCGGATCAAACAGTGTGAGATCCGCCTTCATCCCTGCCTTGAGCACGCCGCGATCGGACATGCCCATCCGCGCCGCAGGCAATGAGGTGAACTTGCGAATCGCGTCGGGGAGGGTGATGACGCCTCGTTCGCGCACGTAGCGACAGAGGATGCGCGGGAATGTCCCGAACGCCCGCGGATGCGGATGATCAGCCACGACGCTCGAGTCCATCGCGCGCGCACCGGCGTCCATTCCCACCATCACCCACGGCTGCCGCATCGCGAGCTCAATGTCCTCCTCCGACATGGAGAAATAGATGGCGCCGGTCGCGGTCGAGTCGGCAATCAGCAGCGAGAACAGCGCATCGATGGGGCGCTGCCCGCGCGCCTTTGCGACGTCGCTCAGGAACATCCCCGCGTATTTCTTGAGGCTGTCGCTGCGAAAACCGGCGAGCATCACTCCCGTTGGTCCGCCAGATGACTCGCCGATCAACTCCTCGCGTCCATTCGGTGCGATGTCGTCCTCGAGTCGCTTGCGCATCGCGGGATCCATCAGGCGCGCGATGAGCGAATCGGTGCCCCCCGCGTGCGCCCACGCCGGGATGATGTTGTCGAGTCCCGTGCCGGACGCGCGATAGGGATACTGGTCGGCCGTGACATCTATTCCCCGCGCACGCGCAGCCTCGATGGTGGCGACGGCCTGAGCCATCTTGCCCCAGTTGGCCTTCCCGCTCGCCTTGATGTGATGCACCTGGACCCACGTGCCCGCCTGTTCGCCGATCGCGATCGCTTCCTGGATCGCTTCGATGAGCTTTCCACCCTCGCTACGGATATGCGATGCGTACCCTCCGCCGTACTGCGCCGCGACTCTCGCGAGCGCGACGATCTCCTCCGTGCTCGCGTACGTCGCGGGGGCATAGATCATCCCCGTCGACAACCCCATGGCGCCCTGCTGCATCGCGTCCGCGACGAGCCCCTTCATCTGATCGAGCTCCGCAGCGGTCGGCGCGCGGTTGGCATCACCCATCACGTAGCGCCGCACCGAACCCGCGGTCACGAACGTGCCAAGGTTGATGGCGCTGCCGTTGCGCTCGAGGCGGGCGAAGTACCCGTTGAGGTCCGTCCAATCGACGGTATTCGCCCGCGCAAAACCCGTTTCGCGGAGGGTGCGCTCGTTCACCGGCACTACGCTCGTCACTTCTCCCGTGATCTCGCTCGTGACGCCCTGCGTGATCTTCGATAGTGCACGACCGTCACGAAGCTGCGGATATTCCGAGTGACCCAGCATGTCGATCCACCCGGGCGACACTACGAGGCCTGTCGCGTCAATCGTGTCACGCGCGCTGGCGCGCGGGAGCCTGCCGATCGCGACGACGCGGTCCCCGTCGATGCCGACATCACCCAGATACCACGGCGAGCCCGTGCCATCGAGGATACGCCCGTTCCGGATCAGCAGGTCGAACCGCGCGCCTTGCCTCACTGGATCCACGGACGCACCGGTCCGGACCGCTGGGTTCGCCGAGCACGCGGCAAGAAGGGCTGACAGGCAGAGACAGGTTGAGATTTTCATGCGCGGAAGTTGGTCGCCGTACAGGCACCCCGCCATTGTTCATCAGGCCTGTTCACCAACGCTTTCGCCGCAATCACACATGAGTCGTTTCAATCGTGCCGCGTGCTTCGTGTGCCTGGCGCTTGCCGCCTGCGGCGGGCCCGCGCGTCTGCCCGTTTCCGCGGGCGTGGGGCCGTCGCCCGCTCTCCCGAAACCGGAATATTCGCTCATACCCACGACACGGATCGCCGCCGGTGTGGGGTGGCCTGCGGGAGCAACGCCCGTCGCCGCGCCCGGCACCGCCGTGAACGCATTCGCGTCGGGCCTCGACCATCCGCGGTGGATCCATGTCCTGCCTAACGGCGACGTCCTCGTCGCGGAGACGAACGGACCTCCGCGTCCCGACGAACTGCATGGCATCAAGGGCTGGTTCACGAAGCGCTACCTGAAGAAGGCTGGCGGCGCGGCTCCCAGCGCAAATCGCATCACCCTGCTCCGTGACGCGGACGGCGACGGGAATGCCGAGTTTCGCTCGGTGCTGCTGGATAGCCTCTCCTCCCCCTTCGGCATGGCACTCGTCGGCAACGACCTGTACGTCGCGAACAGCGACGCGGTGGTGCGTTTCCCGTATGCCACGGGCGATACACGCATCACCGCTCGCGGAACGACGCTGACTATCCTTCCCGCCGGGCCCATTAATCATCATTGGACGAAAAGCCTCATCGCATCGCTCGACGGGGCGACCCTCTTCGTCGGCGTCGGTTCCAACAGCAACGCGGCCGAACGCGGAATGGATGCGGAGCAGGAACGCGCAAGCGTGTGGCGTATTGATCGTCGCAGCGGCGCGCACAGCATCTTCGCGTCCGGCCTGCGTAATCCCGTCGGCATGGCGTGGGAGCCCGAAAGCGGAGCGCTCTGGGTTGCGGTCAACGAGCGCGATGAACTTGGGAGCGACATCGTGCCCGACTACATGACCGCGCTGCGCGAAGGGGGCTTCTATGGATTTCCCTACAGCTACTTTGGCGCGCACGTGGACACGCGCGTCAAGCCGAGGCGGCCCGACCTCGTCGCCACCGCCATCGTGCCCGACTATGCACTCGGGCCGCACACGGCCTCACTCGGCCTGGTGTCCTCGCGGGGTTCCGCGCTGCCGGCGCCGTTCACCAACGGCATGTTCGTCGGCCAACATGGTTCATGGAATCGACGCCCACGCAGCGGATATGAAGTGATCTTTGTACCGTTCTCGGGCGGAAGGCCATCCGGATCGCCCATCCAGGTGCTATCGGGGTTCGTCAGCGACGACGGCAACAGGGCTTGGGGCCGACCCGTCGGAGTGGCGGTAGACTCGCGAGGCGCATTGCTCGTGGCTGACGACGTCGGCAACGTCGTCTGGCGCGTCAGCCAGAAACACTGAATTTCGCGACCTTGTCGAATTGAGGCACCCGCAGACGACTATCTCGTGTCCAATGGCAACCCACCCGATCTGGAGAGCACCATGAAGTATCTGTGCCTGATCTACGACGAAGAGAAGAAATTGGCTGCGATGCCCAAGAGTGAGGGCGACTCGTTCATGGGTGAATACTTCACCTTCACCGATGGCATTCAGAAGAGCGGACACATGATCGCTGGCGAGGCGCTGCAGCCTGTCTCGAGCGCTACGACGGTCCGCATCCGTAATGGCAAGATGTCAACGACAGATGGCCCGTTCGCGGAAACGAAGGAACAGCTTGGCGGGTTCTACCTCATCAACGCCAAGGATCTCAACGACGCCATCCAGGTCGCGTCGAAGATTCCGTCGGCGCGAATCGGCTCTATCGAAGTGCGACCGGTGCAGCAGTACGACCATCCGTCGCAGTAAGCGCGGCCAGGCGTGAGCGAGGATGCGGCACGACAGATTCACGAAACGGTGGATGCACTCTACCGCTCGGAATCGCGCCGCGTCCTCGCCACGCTGATTCGCCTCCTTGGCGATTTCGAGCTTGCCGAGGAGGCGCTG
>JBKJKH010000087.1:0-2713 GCA_046597595.1 Gemmatimonadaceae bacterium | reverse complement strand
GGCACAGTCGAGTGGACGCGTCACCGCGCGGTCACTCGAGGGCGCGTACCGGTCGTTGGCGTCGCAGTACGACTCCCGCCATCACGGCTTTGGCGGAGCGCCGAAGTTTCCGCCGACCATGTCGCTGGATTTCCTGCTGCGATACTCAGCGCGGAGGCGCGCCGCCGACGCACTCGAGATGGCGGTGAACAGCTTCAAGGCCATGGCGCATGGCGGCATCTACGACCAGGTGGGCGGAGGCTTTCATCGATATGCCGTGGACGCTGAGTGGCTCGTACCGCACTTCGAGAAGATGCTTTACGACAACGCGCTGCTCGTGCGCTTCGGCACGCACCTCTGGCAGGCCACGAAGGATGCCGAGGTGCGCCGGATAACCGAGGAGACGCTCGGCTGGCTCGCGCTCGAAATGACTGCTCCCGAGGGAGGATTTTTCTCCTCGCTCGATGCCGACAGCGAAGGGCACGAGGGAAAGTTCTACGTATGGACCCTCGCGGAGATCGACTCGATTCCCGGAGGGGACGCCGCGATTGCTCGCGCCGCATGGGGCGTCACGGCCGAGGGCAATTTCGAGGGGAAGAATATCCTCTTCCGCCCCAGTCCTACGCGCGTCGTGGCGTTACGCCTCGGCATTGATGAAGCAGACATCGAGCCGGCGCTCGGACGCGCGAAAGCATATCTCTATGCACGGCGGGCCGCGCGCGTCTGGCCAGCGCGCGATGAGAAGATCGTCGCGTCGTGGAACGGGTTGATGTTGCGTGGCGTGGCAGAGGCTGCGCGGGCCTTTGGCGGAGCGGCGCTCAGGGAGTTGGCGGTGCGGAACGGTGAGTTCCTCCTGCGCTCGATCGTTCGCGAGGACGGACGCGTGTGGCGCCTCCCCGCGACGAAATCCCGCAGCGTCGGTGGGTTTCTCGAAGATCATGCCGCTGTCGCCCTGGGTTTCCTGGATCTCTATCAGCTGACCTTCGACCGGCGCTGGCTCGACGCGGGCCAACGCACCGCGCTCGCGATGAACGACGCGTTCTGGGATGCCGGAAACGGTGTGTTCTACGACACGGCGCATGATGCCGAGAAGCTGATCACGCGGCCGCGGGATATCTCCGACAATGCGATGCCCTCGGGGACTTCGCTCGCCGTCGAACTTCTCCTCAAGCTCGGCGACCTTCTGCAGGATTCCGCCCTGCAGAGCCAGGGGACGCGCGTGCTCGAAACTCACGCTGAGGCACTCGGTAGATATCCACAGGCATTCGGACACTTGCTTGGCGCTGCAGACATGGCGGTCCACGGCGCGGTGGAGGTCGCGCTCGTCGGTGAGCCCACCCGGGACAATTTCATGGCGCTCGCGAAGGCAGTGGGCGCGACCTACGTCCCCTCTCTGGTTCTCGCCGGCGGCTCGCAATATTCGGCAGACGACATCGCGCTCATGGCGAATCGCGAGATGGTCGACGGCAAGGCGACCGCGCACGTGTGCCGCTCGCATGCATGCGAACTTCCGACGACCGATCCTGCCGAGCTGGTCTTGCAGCTGGAGGCGGCGGGAAGGGCGAGTACATGAGGTGCAGATCCCTCGCTTCGCTCGGGATGACAACGAGGGGATACGTCGCTTCGCTCGGGATGACAACGAGGGGATACCTCGCTGCGCTCGGGATGACAATGAGGCGAGCATCCTATAGTGTCCACGCATGGCTGACCATCGACCGTCCTTCACGCGTGGGCTTTTTGCCGGCGCGCTCCACGATTCTCTCCTCTTTCCCTATCCGCCCGGGCTCGATGAGCGGGATCCCGCAGAAGCCGCTGTCGTGCGCCGGCTTCTCAGTGACTTGCGCGACATGGAGGACTCGGGCCTCATCGATTCCGCACGGTTCGACGAAGAGGAGACGATTCCCGAGGACGTCATCGAGGCTTTTGCGAAGAGTGGCCTGCTCGCGCTGACCATTCCGAAGATGTACGGCGGCCTGGAGCTTTCGGCCACGGGATACGCGCGGGTGTTCGGCGCGCTTTCAATGGCGGATCCCTCGCTGGCGGTGCTGGTTGGTGTCCACTGCGGCCTCGGCTCCAAGGCGATTGTGCTCTACGGCTCCGAGGAGCAGAAGAAACGCTATCTGCCGATGCTGGCGCGCGGCGAGACGCTGGCGGCCTATGCGCTCACCGAACCCGAGACCGGGAGCGACGCGCAGAACATCGTGACGCGCGCCGTGCACAACAGCGACGGATCGTGGTCGCTCACGGGACGCAAGATCTGGATTGGGAACGGGCATCGCGCGGGCGTCATCGCCACCTTTGCGCAGACGGACGTCGAGCGCGGTGGGAAGATGGTGAAGCGGCCGACGGCATTCATCATCCGGCCCGACATGCCTGGGTTTCGTGTTGCCGGCACGTTCAAGAAAATGGGAATCCGTGGCTCCACCCAGGCGGACCTGATCTACGACAATCTGCAGGTCCCCGCGGACCATGTGCTCGGACAGGTGGGCAAGGGATTCTCGGTGGCGGTGCATGTGCTCAATGGCGGACGGCTCACGCTCGCCGCGGGATGTACTGCAGGCGCGAAAGCATTGCTTGGCGAGCTCACGACGTATGCCTCGCAGCGGGTGCAGTTCGGTCGTCCGATCGCAGACTTCGAGATTACGCAGCGCAAAATGGCCATGCTCGCGTCGGATGCGTATGCATCCGACGCGATGCTCGGCGTCCTCTCGTCGCTGATCGACAAGGGCGACGC
>JBKJKH010000526.1:0-4043 GCA_046597595.1 Gemmatimonadaceae bacterium | reverse complement strand
TGTGCAGTGCAGTCGCGTCCAGAGCAGATACGTCCACTCCCGATTCCAGTCGGCGTAGAGCGGCGATTGCGCGAACTCCCAGGCCGCGTTCAGGGGGAAGCCCCAACGAACGATCGCAAATTCCGGCGCACGGGCTAAAGCCAATCGACGGGTCACGCCAGCGCTCAGCGAGCGCTGCGCGCGGCGAACACGTTGTACAGGGGCACCCAGATCAACGTGAGATACCAGCCATAGCCGTAACTCTCCACAAGACCCAGCAGAAAGCTCGACCAGCTGAGCCAGGTGAACCCCGGGAGCAAAGCCTGCCAGCTCCGATACATTCCCATCTGTGGAAAGACCAGGTCGAATCCCACGCACAACGTGAACGTGATCGCCAGAAACAGACTCGCGGCGTGGCCAAATGCAGTCAATGAAACAGTGGACTTCATTGCTTCCCTCGCTCGTCCGAGTCATGACCACCGTGACCCGCGTGTTCTCCGTGACCACTGCCGTGACCATGCACCACGTGGGCACCGCATCCGAAGCGCATCATGAAGTAGAAGAACGCGGCAAACAGCAACAGCGACAGTAAACCTGTCATACCGGAGCGTGGCAGGGATCGTCGTCCGCGCGGTGTTCACTCTTGAACACGTGCGCACATTTCCGACTCAATTGATGGATTATGAAGAAGAATTAATCCGTCACATGACCGCCCGTGGAAACAATTCGTGTGTGGCAGCCCAGCTAGATGCCGAAGCAACACCCGTCGCGGCGAGGGTGCTCATTGTCGAAGACGAGATTCGCCTCGCCGCATTGCTGGCGCAGCATCTGTCTGACCTGGGAGTGACCGTCACGACCGTGCATGACGGAGCATCCGCGCTAGAGCGCGCTGTTTCTGATGTCTACGACCTGGTTATTCTCGACGTCATGCTCCCCGGCATCGACGGCTTTGCGGTATGTCGCGAGTTGCGCCGCCAACACGTGGTCGCGCCCATCCTGATGCTTTCAGCGCGAGGCGTCACCGAAGATCGGGTGCGCGGACTGGATAGCGGCGCAGACGACTACCTCACCAAGCCCTTTGAATTCGCCGAACTCGGTGCCAGAGTCCGGGCGCTCTTGCGGCGCGGCGGCACTGCTTCGACCTCGACGCTGAATGTTGGCGACGTGCATCTCGATCCGCTGACCCGCGTCGTGCAGAGGGGCCATCGAAAGCTGGATCTCACCCAGAAAGAATTCGCGCTCCTGGAGTACCTGATGCGCAATGCCGGTCACGTGATGACCCGCGCGATGATCGGCGAGCAGGTGTGGAACTTTACGTGGGACCGGATGACCAACGTCATCGATGTCTACGTCAATCACCTACGTCGAAAATTGGAGGACGGCGGCGAGCCACGCATGATTCACGCCGTGCGCGGCGTTGGCTATGTACTCCGAGCCTCGGGTGCCGACGATGATCGCGACACTTAAGGCGCGAACCACCCTGTGGAACGTGCTGGTCGTCGCCTCCGCCCTTGGCCTGTTCGCAGTCCTCTTGTACGCCTGGCTCGCGCGAACATTGTACGGCCATCACGATGGTGACTTGAGAGATGAGTCGCACCGCCTGGTCGCGGCGTTGTCCTCCAGTAGCGATCCGATCGCCGCACTGCATTCGCTGGATCAGCAGGGCACTCTCGCGCCGTATCTGATGATCCGTGACGCTCATGGCAACATGATCTACCGCTCGTCGAGGCTCGCCAAGGCTGAACCGGACATCGGTGCGCATGAGGTGCTCACGCACGCCGCCACCATTGGAGTCACGGACGAACAGTTCTTCAATGTTCAACTGGCGAACGGGCCTGTCAGATTCACTTGCGTTCCACTGTCGAGTCCACCGGACACGTACCTGCAACTGGGGCGTGCCCTCGGGGATGTCGACATGATGCTCGAGGCCGTCGCGGTGGCCTCTGCCGTCCTGATCCCACTCGTGATCGTGGTTACCAGCTTCGGTGGCTTTTGGATTGCGAAGCGCGCGCTGCGCCCGATTGACGCCATCGCCAACGCCGTTGAATCCGTCCAGGCTACCGACTTGACCCGCCGGATTGATCCGCACGCGCCGGATGCGGAAGTGAAACGACTGACATCAGCGATCAATCAATTGCTTGATCGGCTGAATACGTCATTCAACACCATGCGGGAGTTTACGGCTGACGTGTCGCACCAGATTCAGACGCCGCTAACGATCATGAAGAGCACGATCGAGTCGGCCCGACGCTCCGAAACGACTGACGGTCAGGCGGCTCTGTCCGCGCTGTCACTCGAAGTCAGCGCGCTCAGCGCGACGCTGAACGACTTGCGCGACCTGGCGTTAGCCGACGCGGATTCGTCCGGCCCGCGTGGGGGACCGGTCTGTGTCAGCGACGTGTTCACCGAAGCCGGTGAGCTGGTCTGTGCCTTAGCGGAGTCTCGCGGCGTTACGTGTGAAGTGGCGATCGAATCGGACATGCGCGTCTGGGGCAATGCGGTTCGTCTTCGCCAGGTGGTGTTGAACCTGGGCGAGAACGCCGTTGACTTCACGCCGGCCGGCGGCCGAGTGCGTATCGAGGCCGCCCGCAACGAGGGCGAGGTGGTCACGAAGATCTCGGATACCGGCGCCGGGATCTCGGCAGAATTACTTCCGAAAGTGTTCGACCGCCACGTACATGGCCGCGGTGGCCACCTATCGAGCACCGGATCGGGGCTCGGCCTGGCCATCGTCAAGCGAATCGTTGACGCCCATGGCGGCAAGATTGCAATCAGCAGCCAGGTCGGCGTTGGAACAACCGCCCTCATCACGCTTCCAGTTGCGCCAGATGCTTAGAGACGTAGCCACAGTCAACACCGGTTATTCCAGTTAAGGGAGACAAGATGGTCAAAGATGTCGTGTGCGGGATGCAGATTGATCCGGCCAAGGCCGCAGGCACGAGCCAGCACAACGGCCAGACGTACCACTTCTGTTCAGCAGGCTGCAAAGCCAAGTTCGATGCCGATCCGTCGAAGTTTGTGAAGTGAAGGACGACAAGGCCGTCGAATACACGTGCCCGATGCACCCGGAGGTGCGGCAGATGGGTCCGGGCGCCTGCCCGATCTGCGGCATGGCGCTCGAACCTGTGGACGCGTCGCTGGACGACGAGCCGAACCAGGAACTGGAGGACATGACACGGCGATTCAAGTGGTCGCTGGTGTTGACGTTGCCGGTCGTCGCGTTCATGGTTTCGGAGCTGCTCCCCGTGCGCGTACCGCACGGATGGCGCAACTGGATCGAGCTGGCCTTCGCGACGCCCGTGGTGGTGTGGGGCGGGTGGCCATTCTTCGTGCGTGCCTGGACCTCGATTCTCACCCGGCACTTGAACATGTTTACGCTCATCGCGATGGGCGTCGGGGCGGCGTGGGGCTACAGCATCGTGGCAACCGTGGTGCCGGGCGTCTTCCCCGAGTCCTTCCGGATGGGATCCGAGGTGGCCGTCTACTTCGAGCCGGCCGCGGTGATTGTCGTGCTGGTGCTGCTTGGCCAAATCCTCGAATTGCGCGCGCGAAGCCGAACCAGCGCAGCCATCAAGAATCTGCTTGGCCTCGCCCCCAAGACAGCCCGGCGTATCGAAGACGACGGCAGCGAGCGGGATGTGCCCGTTGAAGACGTCACCGTCGGCAATCGCCTCCGGGTCAGACCCGGCGAACGCGTTCCCGTTGATGGCGTCGTCACTGACGGCACGAGCAATATCGACGAGTCGATGGTCACCGGCGAGCCGATCCCGATTGAGAAGGCTTCCGGAGCGAAGGTGACTGGCGGAACGGTCAATGGGACGGGCTCCTTGGTGATCACCGCCGAGCGCGTCGGAACAGACACCCTCCTGGCGCAGATCGTACGGATGGTCAGCGAAGCCCAGCGTTCTCGGGCACCCATTCAACGACTGGCCGATACCGTCTCGGGCTGGTTTGTCCCATTGGTGATCGCCGTCGCAGCCGTGACGTTCGTGGTGTGGGGCTGGTATGGTCCGGAACCGCGATTTGCCCACGCCATTGGCAATGCCGTGGCCGTGTTGATCATC
>JBKJKH010000448.1:0-2556 GCA_046597595.1 Gemmatimonadaceae bacterium | reverse complement strand
CGTGCGGAACAGCGTCCACCAGCGATCGCCGCCGTGCAGGTCGGAGCGGGCCGTGAGCCGTTGCCGCCATGGGGCGAGCATCGTGCGTGCGGCCGCGGGGAGCGCGGCAAGTGGCTTACCGTCATCACCGTGCGTCCAGAGGGTCGTGTCGCTGATGTCGGCGCGCCACGCACGCAGCGATTCTCCCCGCAACACCGGGCGGCGCATCTCCGGTGGCAGGCGCGAGTGAGGATGCTCGCCGCTGGCAATGACGAATGCTTCGTTGCACCCGGTTTTCACGCCGAGCGTCGGCCTGCCGAGTGCGCTTTCCCCGAGCGGCGTTCCCCTGGCGCGCAGCGCATCGAAGGCCGCGCGCACAGCCGGCGGTATGAGGAGCAGCGGCGCACCTGGCGTCGCATCAAAGGGGATCGACGAGGCCAGTGCAGACCACCTGACGATGTCGCGCCCCTGGTGCACGCTGACGCGGACGGGGCGCGCATCCATCGCCTTGCACGCGATCACGGCTGCCGGATACACGGCGGCGTCGAAGAGTGATGTCCCGGCGCTGTAGTCCTCGATCGATCGCAGCGACAGCTGTTCCGCGAGGAGCGTTCGAACACCACCACCGGCAAGGGTACGCAGGACCTTGGCCGGGAGAAGCAGCGCGATTGCGCCGGCAGGCCGGGCGAGTTGCGATGCGCGCTCCACGAAAATGGACGCGAGATCCACCTGTCCGGCGAAACCTGTTCCTGCGCGAGCAGCGCGCGCGCCCGGACCCCACGCCGCGTCGCGAAAGACCGTGTACTGGCGCTTGAGCATGAGTCGCTGGCGCTCTGGAATGCGATGAATACGCACCCAGGGCGGATTTCCGATCACGATGTCGAAGCCGCCCGCCGACGCGGCATCCGCAAAATGACTTGCGAAGGAGAAGGGGAGCGCCCCACCCGCAACCAGCGACGTGCGCGCGCTGGCACACACGCGCGCCTGAGCACGCAGTGCACGCAGTTCAGTACGCGCCAGCGACGATGGCGCTTGCCGTTCACCCCAGAGGTCACGCACGCGCAGTTGGCCGACCCGCTCTCGCCGGCGCTGGAGCAGGTGTGCATGCTCACGCTCGAGCGTGCGGACGGCGAGGCGGCGTTCCTCGCGCTCGAGGGAGATGAGGATGGTGCGCTTTCGGGTCCCGACGGCCCGCACGTACCGCTCGCGGAGCCGCTGGACCGCGCGGCCATCGCCCGCAGGAGCATCATCGAACGCCGCCCCAGCGAGCGCGTCGCCGACGCGGACGTTGCGATCGAGGTTGGGCAGCGGTGGCACCATCAACGGGTCGTTGATGTCGCTGTCGATCACCACGGACAACCACAGGCGCAACTCGCACAGCCAGACGGCGGTCGGGTTGATGTCCACGCCAAAGATGCTGCGCAGCAGGACGTCGCGACGCAGATCCGCGAGAGTGCCGTTGTCGCCCAGGGCAGCTCGCATGGCCGCGATCCGCTCGAGCACATGGACGAGGAACGCCCCTGATCCACATGCCGGATCGAGCACGCGTATCGCGCGGAGGCGTTCCAGCCGGATTGCGCCCCCGTCAGGCGCGGCGTCAAGCGCTGTGTCGAGCGCCTCGGTCGTGATGCGATCGACGATGTGGTGCGGCGTGTAGAAGGCGCCACTCGACTTGCGATCGCCGGATGTCATCAGCGACTCGAATGCGCGGCCGAGCATCTCTGGGTCTACCGCGGCCTCTGACCAGGCGCTCGAGTCTTCGCGAGCCGTGAATCGATACCGCGCGAGAAGGTCTCCGTGCAGGCGGCCCAGCGACTCGTCAGAGAAATGAACACCACGCCAGCGCTTCTCGAGGGGTGATTTCGCGAACAGCCCGCCGTTGAGAAAGGGGATGCGCCCGAACGTGCGCGCCGCGGAGGCTCGTCGCGAGACGGGCGTATTCAGCGTGCCGAAGAAGAGGGGGCGCAGCACGCGCGCGTGGTACCGCCCGCCACTGCGCATGGCCGTGGTGAATTGGCGGTTGAGAAAATCGCGATCGGCATCCAGCCAGCCTTTCGCCTGAAGAAACGCCAGAAACAGCAGGCGGGACACATCGAGCAAAGCGAGCTCGCGTCGCACGGCGGGTGGCGCGCCCGCCCCCGGCTCCGCAGCCATACCCGCAACGATCGTCTCGAGCAGCCGGTAAAAGCGTCTGGACAACGCCTCGCGGCCGAGGACTTCAAGCCAACGCGCATGACGCGCGAGGTCCTCGCGCTCGGAAACGGCGGCGAGGGCGCACAGCGTCTCCGCATCGCTGTCCACGACGTGCCGGCGCTCGAGGTGGAGGGCAACGAGCCGGGGCGGGTGACGGTCTCCATCCCATGCGAGGAGAGCGGTCTCGCCCCGTGCACGATGCGAGAGAAGGACGAGCCAGAGGAGGTGTGGTGCGCTTCCCGAGAGCGAACGTGCAACCATTGCCGCCGCGTCGCGCAACGGCACATCCCCGTTCGCCTCCGCGATCAGCGCGCGCAGGGCACCATTGCCACCCGCGATTTGAGCGCCCGCGAGGAAGGAAGGGAGTGCGAGCGCGTTGCATGA
>JBKJKH010000326.1:0-3717 GCA_046597595.1 Gemmatimonadaceae bacterium | reverse complement strand
TTCATGGGACTGAACGGCGGGCCCATGCACAAGTTCACCGAGGCCATCTCGATGTTCGTCAGTTGCGAGACGCAGCAGCAAGTCGACGAGCTGTGGGCGAAGTTGACCACAGGCGGTGAAGAGTCACGATGCGGCTGGCTGAAGGACAAGTATGGACTGTCCTGGCAGATCGTCCCTTCAGTGTTAGGCCGGCTGCTCGGAGACAAGGATCCCGCGAAGGCAAAGCGCGTGATGGACGCGATGATGACGATGGGCAAGATCGAGATCGCGGCGCTGCAACAGGCAGCGGAAGGATGACGCTCGTTGAGCCGAGGCAATGAAGCGCTGCGCGGTATTGCCTCGGTGCGTTGGAGTGGCGTTCGTGGTGTTGTCAGGCTGCAGTTCGCCCGCGGACGCGCCCCGCACGATGCAGCCGCAGTCCATCGTGCTCCTCGTCACTCCAAAAATGCTCCCGGACTTCGCGAGGCCCGACGTGGCCATTGCGCAGTTTTTCGAACATTACAGGCCACTGACGTCACGCGCTGCCGAGACCATCGTGATTCTTGCGGTGGGCAACAGCGATCACATCCTCACCTACCGGGGGCGCGCGTACTGGAGCGACTCCGTGGAGTGGGCACGAACCACCGATCACGCCCCCGTGTCGGCGCGGGTGCTGGACTACCGCCAGCTGGACGGCATCGTGCGCGCGTTCAGGAGCGCGGCGATGACCGCGGGAATCACGCTCAAGATCTACGACCATATCGATTCCGGGAGCGAGTTCACCGTCAGGAACGATTTCAAGTACGCCCTGCATCCGGAATGCACTGCCAACAAGTGGGGGATGTTCGACATTCGTGGACGGTTGCAGTCGGACGCGCGCGTGTATGCCAGTGCGCCGCTTGGCATCGTGGAAGGCGCGGGGTGCGGTGAGTTTCTCGCTGCGCAGGTTGCCACCTACATCCACGACGTCGGCTTCGATGGCATGCTCTTCGACAACCAGCTCGGGACCCGCGGTCGCTGGATTCCCGGAGACGGGCCGGGCTACTCCGCCGGCGAAGCATCCGCCATCGCGTCGTTCCTGCAGTACTCCCAGCGCGTGCTGGCGGGGAGGGACCTGATGTGGTTCGACTCCTACAACCCCGTTCGTGTAGAGCGCGAGACCTTCAGCTTTCCGGCGGAAGGATATTCGTATTTCGACTATCTCATCGCATCGGGTTTTTGCGTCATTCCCACCAGTCAGCGTTACGTCGAGAATCTCGAAAGCAAGCTGAATCTTGCGAGCCCTCCCCGTGTTCTTGCGACACTGGACTATGTCGACCCCTGGTATTCGTACCGTTCAATGATCGACTATCCTGCCTGCTCGAGTCGTCTCGAACAAACGGCGATCGACCATCGGTATGAGATCGATGGCGTGATGTTCTTCGCCAGCGACGCCATGGGTCAGTTGGTGCCACGGACGCTGGTCGAATCGTTCGCGGAACGCTTCTTCGACACGAATCGCGGCCGGGAGTAGACCATCACGCGCATTCCTGCGTCGCTCTTCGTGATCGTGCTGTCGTCCGCTCTTGCCTGCGATGACGCGACCGCGCCAGCGGGGATTGGGCCCGTCACCCAGGTCAGTGCCGGCCTGAATCACACGTGCGCCATGAAGACCGGTGGGTCAGTTGTGTGCTGGGGTGATAATGGCAGTGGCGAGCGGGAAGTGCCTGATCGGCTCGCCGCGGCCAGGCACATCGACGCGGCGCGAATACGAACCTGTGCGGTCACCGTCGACACGCGCGTCGTCTGCTGGGGAAGTAACGGGGGCGGAACGGGCGTCCCCGCAGGCCTCGCGGCCGCGACACTCGTGAGTGGGGGCGCTTTTCATGTGTGCGCGCTGACGACTGATGGACGCGTCGTCTGCTGGGGTGCCGACGATGCCGGGCAGGCAGCGGTCCCAGCCATGCTCGCCTCCGTCGCACAGGTCAGTGCCGGCTACGCGCATACGTGCGCACTCCGGACGGACGGCGCGGTTGCCTGCTGGGGGTGGAGCAATGTCGGCCAGGCCACCGTGCCCTCGAACCTCGGTGCGGTTGCACAAGTCAGCGCCGGGTATTCGCACACCTGTGCGCTCGAGCGTGCTGGCAGCGTGAAATGCTGGGGATCAAATGCGCTTGGACAACGGGCGGTGCCGGGTGGACTTGCCCCGGTCACGCAGGTCAGCGCAGGCTACGGGCATACCTGCGTACTCACCACAGTCGGCAACGTATCCTGCTGGGGATTCAACAATGACGGCCAGACCTCTGTCCCCGCGGGGCTCACCTCGGTCTCGCAAATCAGCGCAGGCTACTATCACACATGCGCGGTGAAGATCGATGGAGCCGTTGTCTGCTGGGGAAGCAATGCCTATGGTCAGTCGTCGGTGCCGGGTGTCACTCCGTGATGGGCACGATGGTCTGAAAACGGGTGTTAGCTTCATGCATGGCACTCACTGCGACTGTTCACAACTTCGACATTCAGTTGTCCGATGTGGACCGTGGCGTCTACGAGTCGCTCTCGCTCCGTGTGGCGAGGCATCCATCGGAAACCGAGGAGTACCTGCTCACGCGGGTGATTGCGTACTGCCTCGAGTATACTGAGGGTATCACTTTCTCCAAGGGGCTCGCGGATCCTGAAGAGCCGCCGGTCGCCGTGCGCGATCTTACCGGAGCGCTCAAGGTCTGGATCGACATCGGAGCGCCGGATGCGCCGCGCCTCCATAAGGCCAGCAAGATGGCGGGCAGGGTTGCCCTCTACACGCACAAAGACCCGTCGCAGATCGTGCGTCAACTGTCCGGTGAACGCATTCATCGCGCTGATGCCCTGGAGTTGTACAGCGTCGATCGCGAACTGCTCTCCGCGCTGACGGCACGCCTCGACCGACGCATGACATTCGGTCTCTCCGTCAGTGATGGCCAGATCTACATCGACATCGATGGCACGACGCTCACAGGCGCGGCAACGCGATTCCGCCTGGCGTGAGATAGAACGTCGCCCAGACGCGCTTGCGACCGAGGAGGAACCGGCCGATCGGGCAGTTCATGCGAGAGGTCGGCCCATGAGCTCGATCTCCATGTGGCCCCATCCCATCCCGTGATCGAACGTCGATGCCCGGTCAGGACGGACGGAGAACTCCTCGGAAGACAGCAAACGAAGGATCGCATCCGGTCGCGTGTGCCAACTTGCCCAGCTGAGCGGCGAGTCCCCGTGCATGTCCTTCACCTTCCTGTCGGCCCCAGCGTCGAGCAGCAGCTTGAGGGTACTCTCCGATCCGAACGCCGCAGCGCGATGGAGACTCGTCTCGGCCCTGGTGCGACAGTCGCGCATGAACGCTCCGGTCTCCACTCCAGGTTTCGTCGGGCGGTTGGGATCGGCGCCTGCGGCGACCAGGACGCGGACAACGAGTTCGAAGGCGGGACGGTTTGGTTTGCAGAGTGCCGCATGCAGTGGCGTCTCTGCTGTTTGAGGATTGGGCAGATTGACGTCGGCGCCGTTCTCGAGAAGGAATTCGCACAACCGCCAGTACCCGAAGTAAGCTGCGCCCTCGAGGCCGATCATCCCGGAGATCGAGTCAAGACGTTCGCCGTGACCGAGCAGGAAGCGCATCGCGCTCACATCGCCGTAGCGCGCACACCAGTAGAGGAGGGTCACGCCTTCGCTATCGCGCGTGGTTGCTGCGTGTCCGGCGCCGACATAGTCGAAGACCAGGTCGGTGCGGCC
>JBKJKH010000039.1:0-5037 GCA_046597595.1 Gemmatimonadaceae bacterium | reverse complement strand
CCGCTGGCGGCGATTGCCTGGAGACGCGGCATCCAGATGCCGCTGAACAGCCCATATTCGACCGTGATCGCGTCGATGGTCGCCACCATCGGCGTGATCATCGGCTTCACGAGCATCGGGACGTCGTCCATTGACGTTGGATCGTCGGCCTGCGCGACTTCCCAGATGTCCATCTGGACCGACATGCGATAGGCCGCACGCACGAGCTGGCCCGAGGTCACGTCGAACCAGAACGAGCCCACGATGAGATTCCACTGCGGCTTTCGTGGCGTCACGCGCAACTCGCGCAAACGCACGAACTGTTCATTGCCCAGCTCGAGGCGCAGGGAATCGCCGGTCTCATAGTGGTAGTACGCTTCTGCGCCACGAGCGATCGGGTGAACGAATTCGGTGGGATCGACATCGGCTTTCACCATGTCGCTTCCTCCCACCCAGAGCGCCTCGCGACCCGGGTAGTATGGCAGCGGCGCGGCGTCGTCCATGTCCATCCCCCCTTCTGCTTCCTTCACCATCGGGAAGACGGACCGGCGGCCCACGACATCCACCCATGCGCCGACGTCTCGCGACCATCGGACCCGTGTCGCGGTCTCGGTGCGGAGCAGCAACCGGTCGCGCCCAATCTGACGGAAACCCATGCCGACGCTGAGGCGTTGATATGCCGTCGCGTCATAGCTCTTCAACGTCGAGTCCTGGCTCACCCGCGCCGCGCGGGCATGCAGCACAAGGTTGCGCGCCAGGGTGTCGCGAAAGGCGGTCCGGAGATGCGCTTCCGTCACCGGCACGCGACGCGCGATGCGCCGCATCACGCTTGCGCTGTCACCCTTGTCGCGCGCCCTGGACAGCGCGATGCTGTCAGCCTGAACCGTCGTTGATCCGCCGGCCTGGACTTGAAGCACCAGAGCGGCGAACAGTGTTGCGATCATGTGATTGTATCCGGCTACGAGGTACCCGGGTTGGCCTACGCGCCCCGACGGCAGGGGTTTCGACCGGATACACCACAACAGCGCGCGCTGGTCCCTCCAAAATCAGCGGGCTGGACGGGCCTCGCGAGACCGGTGGATCTGCGCCTCGTGATTCAGGCGCCGCATCTCCGCTGCCTCACGCCGGGCATGGGCGCGCTCGAAGCGCGGCATCACGAAGAGCAGGACGATGGCAATGACAAAGGGCATCAGCGCCGTCACCTGATCTCCCGGGAGCGTCCCGCTGCGACCACCCCGTCGCGAATCGACCAACGCAAGGATGGCCGGATATCGGCGCTGCGCGAGCACGGTCAGCAGGATGATCGAGATGCCGAACGTCGCAAGCACCACTGGGAAGCTGGCAACTTCCCTGAACACATCGAACGCGAGATATGCAAGCCACGCAAAAACACCAAGAATTCCGAAAAGGAAGAAAACGCGACGCCGGAGAAACACGGCCGCAGCGAGCGCACTCAGGGCCACGACCGGCAGTGCCATTCGCGCCGAGTCGTGGTCACCCCAGCCGAAGGCCCAGGCGAGCGACGTGCACGTCAGCCCCACCAGATAGAACCAGTTCGACATCTCCTTCTCTTCGCCGCGACGATGGATCGCGTAGCCGATCGCGAGCAATCCGGTGCCCACCGCGTGAAGCATCCACTCCACCATGTAGCGGATGCCGAATTCCGATCCATACACGATGATCGCGAGCGCCGGAACACTGAGCGCCGCGGCAACCGCGATCTCCAGTGCAAGATGCGGGAAGCGGTTGAAGCGCAGCGCGACGAGTGCTGCGGCAATGGTCGTGAGTTCGAGCGTGAGCCAGAGCCACGACTGAATTGTCGGTTCGTTCGCGAAGAAGGTGGTGGGCGCGGGCCAGAGGTTCGTGAGGCGCAACAAAGCCCACATCGCCATTGGCGCCATCAGGACGGCAAGGACTGTCGTCCATCCTGCCGCAGTCGGAAATCCCGCCGTACGCAGCATCCGCGCGGCGATGACGAGCACCGTGCCGAATGCGATCGCGATCGCGAGGACCCCTGGTGGACCGAGGTCGCGCCACCGATCCACCATGAACCATCCGAACGCGAACAGCACGATCGCCGCGCCCACCGAGTACGCGACCATCACTGGGTTGAGGCCCGGTCCCGCCTCTGGGGATGGCAGGGACGGCTCTTCTGGCCGGCGCGCCGTGCGGACAAGGGCATCCCGCTGTGCGGCGGTGATCACGCCATCAGCAACGGCCTGGTCGAGCGCTTCGAGCGGGATTGAGCGCATTGCCACACAATGTACTACTTGCGCCGCCGATGACCGTCGGCCAAACGTTCCCGCGCTCTCTCACCCCACCATATGCGCCGCACGCTGTTTCTTGGAATTACGCTTTCGATCACGCTCGCCAGCGCCTCCGCTGCGCAGTCGGGCCGCAGCGTGGACTGGAGCGCCCTGGGCGACGAGGCGGCGCGCACACTCAGCGACTACCTGAGGATCGACACCAGCAACCCGCCGGGGAACGAGCTCGAGGGCGCGATGTTTCTCAAGCGCATTCTCGAGCGTGAAGGATTCGAGGTGCAGATCCTCGACACGGCGCTCCTCGGCCGCGGGCGCGCGAACCTCTACGCCCGGCTCCGCGGGAACGGGTCGAAGCGGGCTGTTGCGCTCGTCCATCATATCGATGTCGTTCCGGCGGACGTGCGGTACTGGAGCGAGCCACCCTTCAGCGGCGCGATCAAGGACGGGTGGATCTGGGGACGCGGCGCGATTGACATGAAGGGCGAGGGCATCGCGCACCTGATGGCGATGATCGCCTTGAAGCGGAGCGGTGTGCCGCTCAATCGCGATATCGTCTTCATCGCCAACGCCGATGAGGAGTTCGGTTCTACCGGAGCCCTGACCATGGCGGAGCGACACGCAGATCTGCTCAAGGATGTCGAGTTCCTCATCACGGAAGGTGGCGACAACATCGTCGTCGACGGAAAGCTGCGGTACTTCGGCGTCGGCATCGCCGAAAAGCGCGGGTTCTGGCACCGGATTACCGTGAAAGGCACGCCATCGCATGGGTCGCGTCCAACAAAGCAGAATCCTGTCCCGCGGCTCGTCGCCGCCCTCGACAGGATCGCAAAGTATGAGACGCCGATCCACGTCACGCCCGGCGTGCAGAAGTATTTCGCGGATATCTCGCGCGACTATACGGGCCTGCAGCGCCGCTGGTTGTCCGACGTCCGCACGGCGGTGAAGACGCCAGCGGCGCGCGCGTGGATTCTCTCGGATGTCTACCGGAACGCGATCCTGAGAACCACGATCTCGCTCACGGTGCTCCAGGGATCGCCCAAGACCAATGTCATACCTGCGCAGGCCAGCGCGGACCTCGATATCCGGCTGCTGCCGGACCAGGATACCGCGGCCGTGCTTGCCACGCTCAAGAGAGTTGTCGCGGACACTGCCGTGCTCTGGGAGCGGATCATCGTTCCCAAGACGCCGCTGGAGAACCCGATCGACACCGATCTCTTCCGGGCCATCGAGCGTGCGGCGAAAGAGCGGGACGCGCGGGTCCCGATCACGACGCCTATGATGACGGGCGGCACCGACCGGCCAACGTATCGGCGGCTGGGGATCGTCACCTACGGCGTGGACCCGTTTCGCACCGACGCGAACGAGCGGCAGCGCGGCATGCACGGCAACGACGAGCGCCTGTCGCTCGCGAACCTGAGTTTTGGCGTGCGATTCGTGTACGATATCCTGCGATACGTGCAGTGATGACCACGCCGCCCGCGCTCTCCGTCCGCAACCTCAGGAAATCGTACGGCGACGTCCACGCGGTGCAGGGGCTCGATCTCGAGGTTCGTGCGGGCGAGTGCTTTGGCCTGCTCGGCCCGAACGGCGCGGGGAAGACGACGACCATCGAGATCTGCGAGGGGTTGACCGATGCGGACGAGGGCGACGTTGAAGTCCTCGGCCTACGGTGGAAGGATGCTGCGCGCGAATTGCGGCAGCGGCTCGGGATCGCGCTCCAGGAAACGCAGCTGTCCGAGAAGCTGACGGTGCGCGAGGTCCTTGCCCTGTTCGCCAGCTTCTACCGCGCGCCGCGCACCCCCGATCAGGTGATCGACGTCGTTGCGCTGGGCGAGAAGCGTGACGCGCGCATCGGCACGTTGTCGGGCGGCCAGAAGCAGCGCCTCGCCGTCGCCTGCGCGCTTGTGGGCGATCCCGAGTTGCTCTTTCTCGACGAGCCGACCACCGGGCTCGATCCGCAGTCCCGACGACAGCTCTGGGCAATGGTTGAGCAGTACAAGAGCTCGGGACGCACAGTGGTGCTGACCACGCACTACATGGAAGAGGCACAGCACCTCTGTGACCGCGTCGCGATCGTGGACCACGGCAGGGTCATCGCCCTGGGAAGCCCCGACGAGCTCATCGCGTCGTTAGGCGCAGAGCACCTGGTGGCGTTCCGCGTGGCGGATGGCGCGTTGGAGCCCGAGGCACTGACGCGGCTTGCGGGCGTCCGCTCGGCACGGCGCCGCGACGACGAGATCGAGCTGGGCGTCGACGCGGTGCATCGCGCCATCCCTGCGCTGCTGGGCGAGTTGCAGGCGTGCGGAGTGACTCTGGCCGAGCTGCGGACGCACTCGCCGACGCTGGAAGACGTGTTTGTCGGACTCACCGGGAGGCATCTCCGTGATGGCTAGCCGCTTCCGCTCGTTGCGCGAGCTGACGCTCGTGCGCTATCGCGAGTTCCTGCGCGAGCCCGAGGCGGTGTTCTGGACCTTTGGCTTTCCACTCTTCCTCGCCGTCGGACTCGGGATCGCATTCCGGCATCGCCCGCCGGAGGTGTTGCGGGTGGCCGTCGAGGGGGACTCGGCGGCCGCGGGATTCGCGGGCAGCGTAACCGCGCGGGTGGTGCAATCGTTGCGCGCAGACTCGGGCCTCGCGGTGGCATTGATGGACAGTGCCACGGCTACCGAGGCACTGCGTTCGGGAAAAGTTGCGCTGGTCGCGCGGTTGGCGCGCCTGGAGAGCGCGCCGCCTGTGGTACGTCCGGAGTCCACCGGTACCGCGGGGGCGAGCTCGCAAGTGCGGATGAAGATCC
>JBKJKH010000026.1:0-4457 GCA_046597595.1 Gemmatimonadaceae bacterium | reverse complement strand
GTCGGTCGTGCTGCACCAGATTCCGAGCGGGATCATGCATGGCGGTGTGCGCTGCGCGATCGGGAATGGGGTTGTGCTCGATCCCGATACGCTGTTCACCGAGATCGACGAGCTGGTGGCCGACGGCATCGACGTCGAAGGCCGATTGTACGTCAGCGACCGCGCGCATCTCGTCCTGCCGTATCACAAGCTCGTGGATGCGCGAAGCGCCGCGAGCAAGGAGATCGGCACGACGGGGCGCGGGATCGGACCTGCGTACGAGGACAAGATCGCGAGGCGCGGCGTCCGTGTCCTCGACTTGCGTCGCCCCGACCGCCTGCGCTCGCTCGTGGAGCGCGCTGTGGCGCACGCCAATGCGCAGCTGTCGAGCTTCGGTGCACGGGAGACCGTGAGCGCGGATGAGACGATGGTCCTGTTGGAGCGCCTCGCGCCGCGCCTGCTGTCACTGGCGGAGGATGTGGGACTCATCGTGCATCGCGCGATCAAGTCGGGTGCCGCGGTGCTGTTCGAGGGCGCACAGGGCTCGCTCCTCGACATCGATCATGGCACGTATCCGTACGTCACCTCGAGCAGCACGACATCCGGCGGCGCCGCCACCGGCGTAGGAATCGCACCAAACGCGCTCCAGTCCGTGCTGGGCGTGGTGAAGGCGTACACGACGCGTGTTGGCAACGGACCGCTGCCCACGGAGTTGGAGGAACCGCTGTCGAGCGAAGTGCGCAAGCTCGGGAACGAGTACGGCGCGACCACCGGACGGCCACGCCGCTGCGGATGGTTTGACGCGCTGGTCGTCCGCTACGCGACGCGCGTAAATGGTCTCACCGGCCTTGCCGTAACCAAGCTGGATGTGCTCGACACACTCGAGAAGGTGGCGGTCTGCACGGCCTATGAGGTCGATGGTGAGCGCTATGAGGAGTTCCCATCGGATATCGCGGTGCTCGAGCGTGTCGTTCCTGTCTACGAATGGATGACGGGCTGGCAGCAGTCCACCGCCGGCGCGCGGCGGCTCGAGGATCTCCCGGCACAGGCGCGGCGGTATCTCGACCGGATCGAGGAGTTGTGCGAAGCCCCGATCGACTACGTGAGCGTGGGCACGCGACGCGACCAGATCATCGGCATCGAGCCGCAGAGCGTGGCAGTCTAGCCCCTTGCGTTCTTTTGTCATCCCGAGCATCGCGAGGGATCTGCACCTCTGCACGCCAGGTGCAGATCCCTCGCTGTGCTCGGGATGACAAACCTCGATCTCCTGATCATCGGGGGCGGGCCGTGCGGACTCGCCGCCGCGGTGTCTGCGCAGAAGGCGGGCTTGCACGCGGTGATCGTGGAAGGCGACGTCATTGCGAGCACCATCGCGCACTACCCCATCGACGCGACGTTTTTTTCCACCGCCGTGAAGCTCTCGATCGGCGGACTGCCCTTTGTCATTGCGAATGCCAAGCCGTCGCGACGCGAGGCGCTCGCATACTACCGCGCGGCGGTGCTGCACTTCGGAATTCCCTTGCGCCAGCGCGAACGGGTCACGGCCATCATGGGGAAGGCCGGCGCCTTTGAGGTGGAGTCAGAGGCAGGTGGAGAGCGGCGCATCACGCGGGCACGGGCGGTGGCGATCATCACCGGATACTTTGGCTCGCCAAACCGGCTAGGGGTCCCGGGCGAAGACTTGCCGCACGTGCGTCACGTTTATCGCGAAGGTCACGAAGCGTTCCTGCAGGATGTGATCGTGGTTGGCGGGGGAAATTCCGCAGCGGAGGCGGCACTTGACCTGTGGCGCTCCGGCGCGCGCGTGACGCTCGTGCATTTCGGCCCGGACTTTGACAAGAAGATCAAGCCGTGGGTGCTGCCGGACTTCATGAATCGCGTGACGGAGGGGGAGATCGCCGTGCAGTGGAATGCACGCGTCAAGGCGATTGAATCCCGTGCGGTGATCGTGACCACGCCGGCCGGCGAGGTGCGGATGCCGGCTGAGCGCGTGTACGTCATGACCGGCTTCGCCCCGAATCTTGACCTGGTGCGCTCGGCCGGCGTGTCGATCGACGCGACTACTGGAATTCCTGCACACGATCCAACGACGCTGGAGACTGCGGTGCCCGGCATATTCATCGGTGGCGTCGTGGTCGCCGGCTACGATGCCAACAAAGTGTTCATAGAGAACGGCCGTTTTCATGGTGACAGGATCGTCGCGCGGATTCTCGGGCAGCGCCCCCCTGGGGAGCCGCTGCTGTCAGCAGAGCTGGACACATAGCCATCGCTACATCGCTACATCGCTACATCGCTACATCGCCACATCGCCACATCGCCTGCTAACTTCCCAGTCCCGACCTCCTTCAGAAATGGCCTTTCCCGACGTCATGGACAAGCTCGTGTCGCTCTGCAAGCGGCGCGGGTACATCTTCCAGAATTCCGAGATCTACGGCGGACTCGGGTCGGTGTGGGACTACGGTCCGCTGGGCGTCGAGCTGAAGAAAAATCTTCAGGAGCGCTGGTGGAACGCGATGGTGCGCACGCGTGACGATGTCGAAGGACTCGACTCGGCCATCCTGATGCATCCGCGGGTCTGGGAGGCGAGCGGCCACGTTGGTGGGTTCGTTGATCCACTCGTCGATTGCCGCGTCTGCAAGGGCCGCTTCCGCGCGGACAAGCTCCAGGATGCGCGCTGTCCGAAAAAGCCGAGCAAGCTGCCGGGGGAGCACACGGAGTGTGATCTCACCGAGCCGCGCCAGTTCAACCTCATGTTCAAGACCTTCATGGGGCCGGTCGAAGACAGCGCGGCGGCCATCTATCTGCGCCCGGAAACGGCGCAGGGGACATACGTGAACTTTCTCAACGTGCAGCAGAGCACGCGGCAGAAGGTCCCCTTCGGCATCGCGCAGATCGGCAAGGCGTTCCGCAACGAGATCACGCCGGGGAATTTCATTTTCCGTACGCGTGAGTTCGAGCAGATGGAGATGCAGTTCTTCGTCGAGCCGGGCACGGACATGGAGTGGTTCCAGACGTGGAAGGCAGCGCGCCTCGAGTGGCATCGGTCGCTCGGACTTTCGGAGGCACGTCTGCGCTTTCATGAGCACGGCCCGACCGAGCTGGCGCACTATGCGCGCGCTGCGTTCGACGTCGAATTCGACTTCGGCGGCACCCTGGGCTTCCAGGAAATCGAGGGCATCCATAACCGCGGGGACTTCGACCTGGGCAAGCACCAGGAATTTTCGGGGAAGCGGCTCGAGTACGTCGATCAAGCCGCGAACAAGCGGTACCTCCCCTACGTCATCGAGACGGCGTGTGGCCCGAATCGCACGCTGCTGGCGCTTCTCGTGAACGCTTATCGCGAGGAAACGGTGGCCGGCGAGGACGAAGGACGGACGGTGCTGGGTCTCCATCCGGCGCTCGCACCGATCAAGGCGGCCGTGTTCCCGCTGACGAAGAAGGAAGGACAGCCGGACATCGCACACAAGCTGGCCGATGAGTTGCGGCGCTGGTTCCCGACGGATTACGACGAATCAGGAAGCATCGGCAAGCGCTATCGTCGCCAGGATGAGGTGGGGACGCCGTACTGCATTACGATCGACAGCCTGACGCCGCAGGACGATTCAGTGACGATCCGTGACCGGGACAGCCTGACGCAGGACCGGGTCGGGCTGTCGCACGTTCGCGGATGGATTCAGGAAAGGCTCATCGCGTGACCACGCTTACGCTCCCGCGCCTCCGTGCCCGGGGTGAGGCGTTCATGGAGTCCATTTCCCGCGAGTATTGGCTCGCACACTCGGGGCACAAGCCAAACGCCGATCTCTCGGCCATCTACGCCGAGTATGCGGATGCACTGGGCCGCGAGGCGCTGGAGGTGACCCTCGATGCCCATCGCACCGCCTCAGACGACGAAGCAAAACGGTCGGCGCGCCAGTTGCTCGAGTGGCAGGCGGAATCGCAGTCGGGCAGGGTGGTCGCCGCACTGGAGGAACGCGAGATCGCCTGGGAGAGTGCGGCGGTTGTGCACCTGAAGGACGGTGTCGACGTGCCGTACTCCCGAGTCTCGATCGAGATCGCGAACCTGCAGAATCGAGCGGAACGGAGCGCTCTCGATGTCGCACGTGCGGCACTGGTCGCCCGTGAGCTCGCGCCGATCCGCAGCGAGCGCCTGCAGCGCGAGCGCGACTTCATGGAAGAACTGGACATTGCGAGCAGCTACAATGCGACGTTTGAGGCGCTGAGCGGAATTTCACTTTCGGACCTGGCATCGCAGTGTCGGGCGTTTCTTCGCGATACGGACACCATGTGGACGGACGTTCATGGCGAGCTCGTCAAGCGGTCGCTCGGGATCAAGCCGACTGAAGCGACGCGCGCCGATGCGCTGGCGCTGATGCGGGCGCCACAGTTCGACGAATTCTTTCCAGCGCGCGCGATGGAGGACGCCGTCCTCGGACAGGTGCGCGAGATGGGCATCGACCCCATCGCCGGCGGTCGCGTGC
>JBKJKH010000613.1:0-6339 GCA_046597595.1 Gemmatimonadaceae bacterium | reverse complement strand
CGCCCGCAGCCGCTCGCCGAACGAACCGTGGGTGAGGCGCACGAACGTGTCGAAGCGCTGCAGATAACTCGTGCCGTACCCGAACCACCACGGCTGCCGCCCGAGATCAATGCGATTCTCGACAATCGTCCGTGTGCGCGTCATCTCCATCAGCCCTTCGTCTCCGTGCGCACGCCCAATTCCGCTCGCCTTGACCCCACCATGCGGCACGTCGGCGAGACCGGCGACAATCGCGACGTCATCGATGGCAACGGTACCGACGTCGAGGCAGCGCGCCACACGCTCTGCGCGTGCGCGATCACGGCTCCAGACGCTGGCACTCAGCCCGAAGGGGCTGTCGTTCGCCCTGCGTATCGCCTCTGCTTCATCGCGCACCCGAACGAGCGGCAGGAGCGGTCCGAACGTCTCTTCGGTCAACATCCTCGACGTGGCCGCGGCATGCTCGACGATCGTCGGGGCAAACCATCCGCTGTCGGCGCCCGGTGGCGGCACGCGCTCCGTAAGCGCGACACCACCGGTTGCGAGTGCCTCTTCCAATTGTGCATGCAATGCGGGTGCTTGCGTCGGCCTGATGAGGGGACCGAGCTCGCTCCCCGGAGCGGTGGCCACGTCGACAATGAGGCGGTCGACCTCATGCCTCATGCGCGCGGCGAATTCGTCGTAGATCGCATCAACCACGAACACGCGCTTTGGTGCGACGCACGTCTGGCCAGCGTTCGAGAATCGCCCCCACGTAATTCCAGAGGCAGCGCGTTCGATATCAGCGTCCTCGAGAACGATGGCCGCATCGCTGCCTCCCAACTCCAGTGAGCAGGGGATCAGCCGCTCACCGCACGCCGCTGCAACCTTGCGTCCCGTTGCAACACTCCCCGTGAAGGAGATCTTGTCCACGCCCTCCGTAATGAGGTCAGCTCCGGTCTTCCCGTCGCCCGGCAGGACGGCAAGCACGTCGACGGGTACTCCCGCCTCATGCAGGAGTTCGATCAGGCGCACCCCGCACGACGGCGTGAACTCCGATGGCTTGAGGATCGCCGCGTTTCCGGCAACGAGCGCCGGGAGGAGAATCCCGGCCGGTAGCATGAAGGGATAATTCCACGGTGCGATCACGCCGACGACGCCGTGCGGGAGATGCTCAACCGTGACCCGCTTGGCCCACATGGTGAGCGTGGTGGGCCGCCGTTGCTGTGGACGGAGGAGCGCCGGCGCGGTGCGCGAGTACGAAAGAGCGAAGTCGAGCACGATCATCACCTCGGCCGCGAGCGCCTCACCCGCAGGCTTGCCGTTCTCGCGAGAAATCATCTGCGCGACCTCGAGCCGGCTTCCATATAAGATGCGCCTGAATCGTCGCAGAATCTCTACCCGGCGGTGCACGCCCAACGACGCCCACGCTGGTTGCGCAGCGCGTGCAGCATCCACTGCGCGTCTTACCTCGTCGGTACGCGCCGACTCGTAGCGCCGCCAGACTTCGCCTGTCGCAGGATCACGGGATTCGGGCATGGTGGTGAAGAAGGGCCCTGTTCGCCTCGAAGGGAAGTCGGGTTCATGTGTCGCTACGGCTGAAAACCAGGCCTCTTCAGGCGCATTAGGAAATTAGGCAGTCCCAGCGCGGCCTAACCCACGTTAGGCACCGCCCTGGCGCCCTCCCGGCCCGCTGTGGGCCCCCAAACCACCCCAAGCTCAGCCGTTTGGCACGCCGAGTGCACAGTAGGGGATGCTCGCCGTCGAGCAGGCTTGTTCTCATCACGCCGCCAGACTCGAAAGGAGTCATCCGATGTCCGTTGCTCAGATCGCCCAGTTGGCCGATGCGCCGGTAGTCTCCAGCGCTTCAAACGCCGCCGCCTCGCTCGCGGAGACTATCACCGCCGTTCCCACGGTTGATGAGCGCCTTCCCGCTCCAGGCGGCATCGAGTCCTCCCTGCCGCCCGTCGAGCTCCCCGCAGCGATCATGGCCGAGGCCTATCACGTGGCCAAGGATCTCGTCATCGCGCACTTCGAGAAGGCGTACCTCGCGCATCTCGTCGAGCGTTCAGGCGGCAACATGTCCAAGGCTGCACGCCTGGCGAACATCGACCGGACGACCATTTACCGGATGATGGAACGCCACTCGCTCACGCGCGCCCAGCTGCCAACCCTCGTTTCGTGATCCGTCGCGGTGCTCCGGTGTCGCGGTCGACGTGACCGCACCGTAGCGCCGCAGCGGTTCGTCGCTGGTCTGGACAGCTAGCCCGCGCGGACCGACATTGCTCGCGTCCCTATTCGCGAGTCCCCATGTCATCTCGCCGCGACTTTCTCGCCGGTGTCGCCCGTGCCGGCGTCGCCGCGCCCGTTCTTCGCTCCGACGCCTTCCGCCGCCTGATCGACGCTGAGCCCATCGCAACGTCGCAATCGGCCGCGTCCGTAGCCGAGGACGAGGAATACTGGTCGCAGATCCAGCGCGCGTTCGACGCGGATCGCACCCTCATCAACCTCAATAACGGCGGAATCAGTCCGACCCCCAGCCACGTGCTGGAGGCAATGATCCGCGACCTCCGCTTCACGAACGAAGCGCCGGTGGAGCACATGTGGAGCGTTCTCGAGCCGCGCATCGAGAGTGTCAGGCGCGAGCTCGCCGTGGAGTTCGGCTGCGATCCAGAGGAAATGGCCATCACGCGCAATGCGTCCGAGGCCAATGAGACCATGATCCTCGGCCTCGACCTCAAGCGCGGCGATGAAGTCATTGTCACAAACCAGAACTACGGCCGGATGCTGACGACGTGGGACCAGCGCGCACGTCGAGAAGGGATCGTCATCAAGACGATTGCATTCGAAGTCCCGCCGAGATCCGACGAATACATCGTCGAACGCTTTCGCGAAGCAATCACGCCTCGCACGAAGGTCATCGAGCTCACGCACATCACCAACCTGACGGGGCAGATTCTCCCCGTGCGCGACGTCGTGCGCATGGCGAGGCCGAAGGGCATCGAAGTGATGGTGGACGGTGCGCACGCGTTTGCGCACTTCCCCTTCACGCGCGACGACCTCGAGTGCGACTACTACGGCACCAGCCTTCACAAATGGATGCTCGCGCCCATTGGTACGGGGTTTCTGTACGTGAAGCGGGAAAAGATCCCGGCGCTCTGGCCACTGATGGCCGCGTCGAAAGAGCAGACGGCGAACATCCGCAAGTACGAGGAAATCGGCACGCATCCGGCTGCCAATCACAACGCGATTTCGGCCGCCATCGCGTTTCATCGTGGCATCGGCGGAGCACGAAAGGTCGCGCGGCTGCGCTTTCTCCGGGACCGGTGGGCCAAGCGGCTCATGAAGGAGAGTGATCGCATCCACGTGCTCACGCCCCTCGACTCGCCCAAGGCGGGCGCGATTGCCCTCTTCAATGTGGACGGGCTCGACACATCCAAGCTGCAGCAGTGGCTCTGGGGAAAGCACCGGATCATCACCACCCCCATCATCCATCCGGAATTCCACGGACTGAGGATCACCCCGAACGTGTATACCACACTGGATGAGGTGGACCGGTTCAGCGAGACAATCCTCAAGGCCATGAAAAGCGGCGTGGCCTGACCCAAGTCCCAGCGGGCGCCGGTGTTAACTTTACCCGCCGCTCGCTCGTCAATAGGGCTGAGGCGGAGCCAAAAGCGGAGTCGAGGGGTATTTTCAGACCTCGGCGCCAGGCTGCCGTGCCACTTCGTTCGTTTTCCCTCTCGTACCGAAAGCATGACCATTCCGCCTTCCCGGCCCGCTGCCGCACGGCGACGTACGCTTGCGCTCGCGCTGTCCGCGATCGCCTTGAGCAGTTGCAGCGACGTCACTCCTCCCGCCGAGCAGGTCGGGGACAGGATCGTGTTCCTCAGCGAGCCGACGCAGGCGACGGCTGGGCTCTCGATAAACCCCGCCATTCGTGTTGCTATACTCGACGCGAAAGGCGAGCAGGTGCGTTTGTCGGGCCAGGACGTCACGCTGCAGCTCGTTCCCGCGGGCCCACGTGATTCGCTGAAGGGGCAGACCACTTCTGTCTTCATCAATGGCGAGGCGGTGTTCAGCAGCGTCGGCTTCGACAGGACAGCAACCGGGCTCCGCGTGGCGGCAGTCTCGAAGAAGTTGACAGGCGCGCTCTCGCAGCCGTTCAACGTGATCGCCAACACCCCCTCGCAACTCAAGTTCATCACCCAGCCGAGCGACGTCGTTGCCGGCGATGCAATCAGCCCGGCGCCGGTGATCGAAGTGCAGGATAACAAGGGCAATCGGACGACCATCTTCAATGGCGTCGTGTCTCTGGGCGTCCGGACGGGACGTAGCGGCGAGATTATCAACAACACCGTCAATTGCATTGACGGCCTCTGCACCTTTCCGAATGTCAAGTTGCTGCGTGCCGCCGTGGGCTATACGCTCGGCGGGCAGACGCTGGGTGCAACGACCCCTATCGGGGACGCCATCAGCAGCGTGTTCGAGGTGAAAGCCGGTCCTCCCACGAAACTGTTCTTCAGGCAACAACCGTTCAACAACCTCGTGAACGCGGTTTTCGACCCACCGATCCGTGTCGAGGTGGTGGATACCCTGAATAACATCGTCTCCTCAGCGGCACCCACGATCACGCTATCGTTCTCGAACAATCCGAATGGCGCGACACTTGGAGGCACTCTGGCCGTCGCAGCCGCGAGCGGCGTTGTCGACTTCCGCGACATCAGCGTCAACAAGGCGGGTGTGAACTACCGGCTGCAGGCAGCTGCGACGGGAATGACGACTGCGCTCAGCTCCTTCTTCAGCATTGTCGGATCCGGCGCGATGCGCGACGGGGGCCTGCTCGCGCCGCAAGTGCAGGGCATGCGCGAGCCACGTCGCGAGGCCGCGCGCTGATGAAATCTCCCCGGATTACGCGTCTGCTCGCTGGGGCACTCGCGGGAGCCATTGCAGCGCACACCGCCGGCGCCCAGCAGCCGGCCGATGCGGAACTGCGCAGGGTGGTGCAGGCATTTCGCACCGCGTCTCCCGCCGCAACATTGAACGCGGTCAACGCCATTCCCGCCTCGCGACTCGCGCAGCGTGATCGGTCGATCGCGGAGATGTTTCGCGGTTTCGCGCTGAATCGCCTGCGCCGCCAGGGAGACGCCGAAGTCGCGCTACAGCGCGCTGCGTCCCTCGATCCCACCGTGATTCCGGAATCGGATGTCGTCGGCCAGGACCTGGTGGATGTGTACCGCGTTGCCCGCGCACGCATTCCGGTCGTCGCGACATTTGCCATGACGCCGCTGGAGTTCATCCCGCAGCTCGACAGCACCACGCGCCTGAGCTACCAGATGGAGGGAGGTCGCATCCTGCGCAGGGGGCGCGCCCAGTTGCGCCTGCTGCTCGTGCGCAAGGGAACCGCGGACTCCACCGTAATCTGGCGCGGCTTTGAGGCCGATTCGAACGTCGTCTGGAACGGCATGGTCAACAGCAGGCTCGTTGAGCCCGGTGACTACGACTATGTCCTCGAAGCACGTGGCACCGACATTCCCATTCCGACACACCGCCGCCGCCCGGTCCGCATCCAGCACTTCGCGATCGACAGCAGCCGCATGCTGCGCCTGCCGAGCGCGCCGCGCGTGCTGCCGGAGTCCAGTGTATTCAAGGTCGAGGACCGTGAGCGCAAGGCCACCATCGCGCGGCGCGGCTTCATCGTGGCCGGCGTCGGTGCGATCATGGCGATCGGCGCGGCGTCCTTCGTCCAGACCGCCATCGATCGTTCTCCTCCAAAAAGCGGGATGCGGTACGCCGTCGCCGGGACCTATGTGGCGGGCCTCACGACCATCGCCCTCGGAGGCGTCATCGCCATGCGATCCCGGTCGGGACGCTTCCGAAGTGACGTCGCGTTCCCGAATAACGAGAATATCCGCCTGAACCGGGAACTGCGCAGCGAGTACGCGGCGGAGGTCGAGCGCGTCACCAAGTACAACGACCTGCTGCGGCGCGCGACGGTAGTCCGCCAGACATTCCTCGACGGAGCCGAGCGATGAACCGCCGGGTGACATGGCTTCTCGTGACGTCGTCGCTTCTGGCGCTCGGCTGCAACCCCCTCGATCCCTTCCGCGTACTTGACGACGAGCAACGCGTGGCCGACGTGAAGATCACGCCGGACTCGGTGAGCAAGGTGGTCGGTGACACGGTGACATTCGCGGTTACCGTGACCGGCGCGAACAACACGACGATCGTGGGCCGGAGCGTCACGTGGAGTGTCGGCAACCCAATCGTGGCGAGCGTCACGGACTCCGGTGTCGTCACCGCGCGTGCGGCGGGCAGGTCGGAAATCCTGGGGACCCTCGCCAACTATCGCGCCAGTGCCGTGCTGATCGTCACGGCGGT
>JBKJKH010000516.1:0-3538 GCA_046597595.1 Gemmatimonadaceae bacterium | reverse complement strand
GGCTGCCGCAAACGTCGAATCAATCCCTTCCATCATCATCAGGGGGCGCGGCCACGAGCGCACGATCCGCACGTCGGCAGGAAACCGCTCGATCAGCAGGTTCAGTCCGTTGCCGTGGGAATCACTGACGAGAATCTCCGTCGCGCCGGCGTCGCGCGCCCCAGCAATCGCCGCGAGCACCTCGGCGGTCATGAACTCGCGAAAGCGCGCGTACTCAAAGCCGGTCGGACCGAGCTGCTCGGGGGACACCACGCCGGCAATCCCCTCCATGTCGGCCGAGATGTAGACCTTGAGCGGCCGCTGGGCAAACGCGACGCACGGTCCGAGCGCGAGTGCAAGCGCCCAGGCGGTGCGCAGGAGGCGCATCACTTACGCCGCAGCGGCAGTGCCTGCGGCAGTGCGTGCATCCCTGAATGACACCAGCTTCTTCCGCTCTTCATCCCACAGCGCCAGGCGCATCACCGAAAAACAATTCTTCAGCGTCATGACTGTGGCCTGGTGAAACAGCGGATTCTTCGCGTGGCACGCGGCGAGCTTGTAGTTGGGGATACGCGGCCCGAGGTGATGCACATGATGCAGGCCGATGTTGCCGGTGAACCACTGGAGCACCGGGTTCAGCTTGAGGTATGAGCTTCCCCGGATCGCGGCCGTCGCGTAATCCCACTCCCCGTGTTCTTCCCAATACGTCTCTTCAAACTGGTGTTGCACGTAGAAGAGCCACGTCCCCGTCGCGGCGGCCATGACCATGGCGGGAAGGAACGAGAGCATCACCTTGTACGGCCCAACGAGCCAGATCATGAGGGCGAACATTGCGGCGATGGCCGCGTTCGTGGCCCACACGCTCTTCGCCTGCCGCCAGTCGCGCGGCGGCACGCGCTGCATGATGATCATGTGCAGCGTACCCAGCAGCAGCAGCACACCCGGGAAGCGGAAAATGCGATAGCGCAGTTTCCCCCAGGGGGTCCGCGCCTGGTATTCGGATACGGTAATCGTGGGGACATCGCCATGGCCGCGACGCTCGAGGTCGCCGGCCGACGAGTGGTGCAACGCGTGCTCGTGGCGCCAGTGGGAAAATGGCGTCATCGTGAGCACGCCGGTCACGAACCCGATGCTTTCGTTGGCCTTCTTCCAGGGAAGGAAGGAGCCGTGTCCGCAATCGTGCATGATGATGAAGGTGCGCACGAGCATGCCGGCCGCGATGGGCGATATGAGCAGCGACAGCCAGATGGACACATCGAGCGCCTGATAGGTCGCCACAAACGAGAGCGCGAGCAGGCCCAGCGTGGTGACGAGCTGAAAAAAGGCAGCGCGAATATCCGAACGCTGATACGGCCCGATTATTTCGCGCCAGTCTGCGCGGCCCAAGTTGGCGACCTCATGCATCATCGAATCCCGGATTGGAGGGGTCCAGCACGGTGAATCCTACTGCATTTTGCGAGCAACAGCGATAGCCAGAGCGAGAGCAAAGGCGATAGCGAGGCGGCCGCGCGTCGGGCTGCCCATCTGCGGTGCTGTTCAGGGCCACCGGCCGATTGATCTAGATACACCCTTGAACGCTGCAATGTCCCCTCCGAATCTGACCACGTCGGCGGCCGCGGGGCTGTTGACAGGCCCGGCTTGCTGCTTCAAGCTCCGCCACCCCAAATCGGAGAAATCCAGTTGCCTGTTTCTCAACGCGCACGTGCCCGTCACACCGTTCGACTCGTCTGCGCCGCGCTCGCTATCGGTGCGATGTCGGCAACCCCCGCCTCGGCGCAGGTCCGCATTGCGAGCATGCCGAAAGCCCTCCCACCAGAGCTCGAGTCCGTACGTGCGGCGCTCGATAAGTACAAAGATCCCATCGTTGCTGTACATGATGGCTATCTCTCCACCCTCGGATGCATCGAGTATCCGAAAGGGATGTCGGACGGCGGCATGCAGTACGTGCCGGGTGGGATGGGCGTCCATTTCCTCAACCTGGGCTTCATCGGTCCGACGCTCGATCCCGCCAAGCCGCAGGTGCTGATCTACCAACCCGTGGGCGACAAACTCCGACTGGTGGCGGCCGAGTGGTTCGTCCCGCTACAGGCAGCAGGCGCGGAGCGACCGAAGATCTTCGGGAAGGAACTCGAGGGTCCCATGGAAGGACACCAACCGGTCATGCCCGCCGGACTGCATCACTACGACCTCCACGTGTGGCTCTGGAAGGACAACCCCGCGGGCGTGTTTTCACCCACGAATCCCGCCGTCAAGTGTCCGCGCCAGGCGTACTCGTTCCAGGAGAGCGCGCCGAAAATGGTGCACATGAAGCACTGAAGGGCGAAAGACGAGAGCCAAAGACCAGGAACCCTCGTGACCATCCCTCATCTCACAGGAATGGCTGATATCGGGGCTTCCACAGACGGTCGTAGGTCACTCCAACACGCAGCAGCACGCTCGTCGCGGGATGTCGCGTTGCGTCTACCTTGCCTTTGAACACGAACATGTCCGCGGCCACTGACAGGGAGAGTTCGTCCATCAAAGGGATCAGCACTTCATGCACCATGTTATAGCGCAGCGCGAGGCTGCTCGGCGAGTCATGCGCGGCAGGGAAAAAATACGTCACGTCATTCCGCACCCGGTACGTGGCGCGAGCCGCTTCGTTGCGCAACGGCACACCCAGTGGGTGCGTGAAGTCGGCGAGGGACTGGAAACCGTACTGGAGGTTCGGGCGTCCAAAATCGTTCTCCATGGCAAGCGCGAACTCCACGCGACGCAGATACTGGCCTGGTAACATGAGCATGCCGCCGCTCGCTCGGACAGCGAGTTGGTGCGGATTGACGACGTTCGTGACAGGATTTGTAGTGGGCGTGAACTCCGAGTCAAACACACCTCTCACAAACGGACGCAGCCGGCCCTTGGAGCCGGCTTGCTTCGAGGGACGAAATGTCAGGTCCAATTTGAGATCGTCCGCGGACTCGCCCACCTGCTCGCGTCCGGCGGTGGTGACGCCCTGCCGCGCGTAGGCAAGCGCGAGTCCCATATCCGTGGCGCTGTGCATCCGCTCATGGCTGAGCAGGAAACGTCCACTCATCCCCGCGACCCACGAATCCTTCGCCGTCACGCGGCTCTCGGGAACGCTTCCGTATCCCTCACGCCCACGCACCTCGTTTGCCGAGACCCAGAGCGTCGGCCGATCGAAGGTAAAGGCCAGAACATTGATGTACTGCGGATCGGGAGTGACGAGGGCGGCGATCCGATCGAGATAGTCGTCGGATTTCGCGGACAGGCGCACGCGCTTGAGTTCTCCGAAGACAAAATCCTTCAGCGCGAGCGACGCACCGTTCCTCGCCGGAATCAACTCGCCATCTGCCTCCACCACAAAGCGACGCCGCACACGACGGCCCGCGCCGAGGTTCCGCGCGCCCTCGTAGAGCACGTCGACGGTCGCGACGCGGTAGTACGCCTGGTCATCGATCCGGTGACCCAGAACGGTTCCGCGACCCACATCGATACCACTCACTGCCAGCTCGTTCCGCGAATCCGCGCGCAGCAGGGCCTTGAGATCCGATCCCAGCAC
>JBKJKH010000447.1:0-4812 GCA_046597595.1 Gemmatimonadaceae bacterium | reverse complement strand
CGTCTTCGCGATCGCGTTCACACGGCTGGGCTGGTGGCATAGCGCGCAACCCGAAACGTGGGCGACGGCGTGCATGACGGGCGCGGTCGCACTGGCGTGGCTCCGCGTGCCAACCGTTGCCAGCACGCGGCCACAGGTCGCGCGGCTGCTGCTTGCCGGCCTGCTCACGGGCTGCGCGGCGCTCGTAAAGCCCTTCTTTGCACTCTTCATTATCGTGCCGGCGCTCGTGATTGCCTCGCGCGACCCGCAGCGCCGGTGGGCGTCCCTCGCGTTCCTCGTCGCGGGATCATTCGCGGCGCTCGCGATCACGCTCCTCTGGTTCGCGCTGCTCGGTGGCGGTGTGATGGACGCCTTTTTCGACACGCACCTGCGCTTCAACGCGACCGTGTATATGTCCGTGGGCGGCATGCCCTGGGCGCAGCGCCTCGCAAGCGTCGGTCGCGAGATCGCGACGACGTTCGTGCTGCCCGCTCTGATGCTCGCCCTCGCAGCACGAAGGGCACGCGGTGAGAACGAACGGCTGCTCGCGTACGTGGCCGCCGTGTGGATCACGCTGGCGGTGGCGTGGGTGCTTGTGCAGGGGAAGCTGTGGCTTTACCAGTGGACGCCCCTGTATCCGCCGCTCGCACTGCTGGCAGGCCTGGGCGCACGCGCATTGTGGGATGCCCACCCTGCGAGACACGCATCGTCCTGGCGTGTGATAGTCGTCGCGCTGGCGGCCTGGAGTGCCTTCGGAGCGATTGCGCCGGGGCGATGGATCGCTGCGTGGGCACACGACACGCTGCTTTCGCCCGATGCCAGGCGCTGGCAAGCGCATTTCGGCAAGTACGACCTCGAGCGCGGCAGCTTCGTTCAAATCGCACGCCACGTGCGCGACAGGATCCCGCCCGACGGGCAGGTGCTTGTGTGGGGAACGGAACCCATCATTTATGCGCTCAGCGAACGTGCGTCGCCGACACGATATGGCGTGAACATTCCATTGGTGCTCGGACCGGACACTCCAGCGCGGCGTTCTGCTCGTGGTCAATTTGCCGCGGATCTCGCTGCCCGGCCGCCGGCGGCAATCGTTGTCCTGGAGAATGACAGGAACCAGTTGCTTCCGAAGAGCTCCGTGGAGCTCATGCAGGAAGTGGCGGAGCTCCGCGAACTGCTCGCACGTTCCTATGAGCCGGCGCGACCGCTTCCCGATGCGCGCGTGTATTGGCGCAAGGGCCACCAGGGCAGTTGAAAGGGAAGCGCGTAAGCGCTTTGAGTCCTGGTTCGTCAGCTGTGCGTCGCCTGGAGCAACGAGTGTATTTCTCGGGAGACGCACGACTCAGGACGGAGGTTGTCGACTCACGACGCAGGTTCTCGACTCACGACGCACCACGCACGACCCACTACTCTGAAAAAGAGAAACGCCCCGCCGATGAGGCGGGGCGTTCTTCGCGAGCGCGAAACTGGTAGTGCTTAACTCTGCTTGCGGCGCCGGCGAATTGCACTCACACCGCCGAACCCGATCAAGCCTGTTCCGAGGAGCACGAGGCTGGCCGGCTCCGGCACGACCGGGGGCGTGCTCGTGTACCCACATGAACCCACCGGCGAGGTGTTGGTCCACGCGCCACCGTAGTTGACCACCATCTTGGTAGAGCAATCGTTCGGTCCACCCTGACCATGAATGGCCAGCTGCCAGTTGGTGTAGTTGGTGCCGATCGCGTCGACGTAGAAGCGGAAGATGAACGTGTGGCCAGGCTTGATTCCATCGTTGATGCCGCGGCGTGTGGTCACGCCGCCAACATCGTCCGCGAGATAGGTCGACAGGCCGTTGACGACTTCGTCACCGCCGAGCCATCCGCTCGTGGTGGCAGCGCCGCCATCGCGACGGATCGAGAGCCAGCCCGCGTACTGCTTGACGGCGGGGAGGTTCCCGATGCCGATCGCCGTGAAGACCGTGTTGGCGTAGCTGCCGTAGAGGCCCGAATTGTTCGTGACCGTCATCTCGATGGCCGTGTACCCGCCGGTGTTCTGGCGGCGCACGCTCACCGAGGCGCAGGTCATGAAGTTCTGGCCGCCGCACACGTTGTTCCACCCCGTCGCGATGGCGACCCAGGCGGCTTCGTTGATGGTTGGCGGCGGCGGCGTCGCTGCGGCCGCGGTGCCGAGCGGTGCCAGCACCAGTGCCGCGAGGAACGCCAATCGGGTGTTTCGCATCATGCAGTCTCCGTTTCGCTTTCAGCTTCCGTTGATCCTGACCGTGGCCGTGATTGTCGCCACGCCTGATATCCGAGCAGACCTAGTCCCAGCATGTATATGAGGCCTTGTGCGCCCGTCTTGATGATGGCCTTGAACAGGCCGCCACGGACGAGTGGGTTCTGCACATAGCGCAACGCAACCGGAATCGTCAAACCAAACACGAGCAGCCCAACCGCGATGGCGACGCTTCCCAGCACCGCCAGCGTTCCTGCAATTCTCGCCGTTCTGCGTGCCCGCCTTTTCAGGGCGGATGCGAGGATCAGGGCGAGTCCCATCGTTGGAACGGGGAGCCCGCTGATCAGCGCCACCGCCGTTGCGAACTCCCACTCGGGGGAACGCTCGGGCGGATACAGCGTGAGGCACAGGTCGATCAATCCCACCAGCGCGAGGATCCAGCCAAAAAGCCCTAGCGTTGCCCAGCCAGGCTCTGAACGAAATCCCAGCGCCTTGTTACGAGGGCCGCCGGGGCTGCCGGTGTCCTCTTCATCTTTCTTGACGCGACCTAACTTCCAGTGGGTCACGCGGATAGGTCGGGGAGACATGCATTGAGATTCGGGATAACGAGCATGGCCGCCCTGTGGGGGACGGCTGCACTACCTGTGCCCCGCGCCGGACGGATATCATGAGATTGGCGAGAAGCGCTAAGTAACTCTGTCGCAACAGCTTGGGAATCGGCTTGGATTGGGTGCTCGCGAGTAGACAGGAAAAGTGTAGCGTCAATACCGCACTGAACTGTGGGTGCCGTTCACCATGGACGCCTGCCACATCCCGGCGGCAACGTCCAAGGGACGGTGGTAAAAGCTTCTAAGGTCACCATTGACATTGGCTTGCAAGCGTTTACCTTCCCTTGGCTCTGGTGTATTTACGCCAGCTTCTCAAGAAGCGGCAAGCCAGGCAGGACAATTCAACGTCGTTTTCGCGGAAATCGAGCGATGCGGCGCGCCTTGGGTCCCCGCTCGTGCACCAATGCGAGCACACCCGGCGGCGACGGATGGATACCGGCCCTACAGGGCGACTGGTCCAGCCGCTTTTTTGTTGATGCGCCGGTGGATGGATGTCGAACCGGCTGACCGTTTAGAGAATACTGAATCATGGCACGCGCAAATCCGCTCGACCATTATCGGAATATCGGCATCATGGCCCACATTGATGCCGGGAAGACGACTACGACCGAGCGGATCCTCTACTATACGGGCAAGAGCCACAAGATCGGCGAAGTCCACGATGGCGCGGCCACGATGGACTGGATGGAGCAGGAGCAGGAGCGCGGTATCACGATCACGTCTGCGGCGACGACGTGCTTCTGGCAGCGCCATGGCGCCGAGCTCAAGGGCGATGGCCCCGAATACCGCATCAACATCATCGACACCCCCGGGCACGTCGACTTCACGGTCGAGGTAGAGCGCTCGCTGCGCGTGCTCGACGGTGCGGTGACGCTGCTTGATTCTGTCGCCGGCGTTGAGCCGCAGACGGAGACGGTGTGGCGCCAGGCAGACCGCTACGGCGTGCCGCGCCTGATCTTCTCGAACAAGATGGACCGCGTCGGCGCCGACTTCGACAAGTGCCTGTTCATGATCAAGGACCGGCTCTCGAAGCACGCGTTTCCGCTCCAGTTGCCGGTCGGATCGGGCGAACTCTTCACCGGTCACATCGACATCGTCGAGCGCAAGCAATACATCTTCGATGAAGAGTCCCTCGGCAAGACGTTCACCGTCACCGACGTGCCGGAGGCGTACTCGGAGCGCGTGGAGCAGGCCCGCCGCGACCTCATCGATCACGCCGTCTCGCACGACGAGACGCTGATCGAGAAGTACCTCGGCGGCGAGGAGCTGAGCAACGACGAAGTGCGCCATGCGATTCGTGCGGCCACGATCAGCGGCAACCTCGTCCCGGTGTTGTGCGGCGCCTCGTTCAAGAACAAGGGCGTGCAGGCGCTGCTCGACGCGGTGATCGATTTCCTGCCGTCGCCCAAGGAAGTGAAGCCGATCCTGGGGCACCTGCCGCACCACGACGAGACGTTCGAGGAGCGCCCGATCGCCGACGAGGCCCCGTTCGCGGCGCTGGCGTTCAAGATCGCCACCGATCCGTTCGTCGGCAAGCTGACGTTCTTCCGCGTCTACTCGGGCGTGATGAAGAGCGGCTCGTACATCTACAACTCGACGAAGGACAAGCGCGAGCGCGTCGGCCGCATTCTCCAGATGCACGCCAACAAGCGGGAAGAGATCGAGGAAGTGCGCGCGGGCGACATCGCCGCCGCCATCGGCCTCAAGGACACGCGCACGGGCGACACGCTGTGTGATGACGCGCATCCGATCATTCTCGAGGCGATGAAGTTCCCGGCGCCGGTCATCGACGTTGCCATCGAGCCGAAGACGAAGGCCGACCAGGACAAGCTCGGCATCGCGCTGATGAAGTTGTCTGAAGAAGATCCGACCTTCCGCGTCCATTCGGACCAGGAGACGGGCCAGACGATCATCTCCGGGATGGGCGAGCTGCATCTCGAGATCATCGTCGATCGCATGATGCGCGAGTTCAAGGTCGACGCGAATGTGGGACGCCCGCAGGTGGCATATCGCGAGA
>JBKJKH010000418.1:0-2867 GCA_046597595.1 Gemmatimonadaceae bacterium | reverse complement strand
GTGCTGGGCAGCCGCGGCTCGGTAGTCCCGACGTTTTTGCGGCAGATCCGGGCCGGGGGCCCCGTTCTGGTCACGCATCCCGAGATGCGTCGCTACTTCATGACCATTCCCGAGTCGGTGCAATTGGTACTGCAGGCCTTCGTGCTGGGTGAAGGGGGTGAAGTCTTCTGCCTCGATATGGGTGAGCCGGTGCCGATCGTGAACCTTGCCCGCGACCTGATTCATCTCTCGGGCCTCGAGCCGAACGCGGACATCGAGATTCGGTTCACCGGCGCGCGTCCTGGCGAAAAGCTGTACGAGGAGATGTTCTTCGGCCGCGAGCAAGCGGCTCCGACGGGGCATCCCAAGGTGCTCCGGGCGCGCCGGACAGACGTCGCTTCAACCGCGCAGCAGCGCATGGCGTCGCTGCAGCGCGATCTCGAGCGCGGGGTCGCGGACCACCTGTTGCGCGCCGCGATCCGGGATCTCGTCGAGGACTTCGGCGAGGATGACGCGCCCTCGTCGCTGCCCGCCTTGCCCACATCCGACCTGCGGCGACCAACATCGTCGTTACATTCGGCATTCGCGCAGAATAGGCCGACTGAACCGACTCCTATCAGCTCCGGTATGCCATGACGTTGCGTCCGTGCCATGCACAGTCCGTCGGCACCGCAGCAGCCGAAGCTCGACGGGTGCATGGATTGTTTCCGCTTGTTGCCGCGCTGTGCATCGTCGCGTCGGGGCAAGCGCTTGCACAGACCACTCGCCCGAGTGCGGCCGAAGCGTCCGCCTTACTCCAGACCCGTCCGGACCTGGTGGCACAGTTACGCGACCGACTCGTCACGAGTGGCCTGAGCGCTGAGCAGGTGCGCGCCCGCTTGAAGGCGGAAGGGTATCCCGAGAACCTGCTCGATGCCTACCTGACTGGTGGGAGTGCCAAGAGTGGCGCCGTGCCGTCGAGCAGTGTGTTCGCCGCTATTCGAGCGCTTGGCATCGCGGAGGAGAGCGACATCGAGGAGATGCAGGCGCTGTACGGCGATCGGCCACGCCGAGCGCCCGTGCCGCTGGCGGTGGACACCATGACCACGCGCGACTCGACGCTCTCCGCCGCCAGTGCTGAGCTGTTCGGACTGTCAACTTTTCGCGAATCGACTTCGCGCTTTCAGCCCAATCTCGACGGTCCGGTGGACGCTGGCTATCGCATCGGCCCGGGGGATGAGCTGGTGCTCATTCTCACAGGTGACGTGGAGCTGGCAGAAACGCTCGAGGTCACGCGCGGCGGGTTCATCGTCATCCCGCAGGTGGGACAGATCGGGGTGGCCAACCTTACGCTGGCTCAGCTCGAAGACTTGCTGTATGCACGGCTGGGTCGCGTCTACAGCGGCGTTCGACGAGGCGACGGAGCCTCCACCAAGTTCTCCATCAACGTCTCGAAGCTGCGCTCGAATCAGGTGTTCGTGCTGGGAGACGTCATGGCGCCCGGCGCCTATAGGGTGTCGAGTGCCGGCACTGCCATGTCGGCGCTGTACGCGGCCGGAGGGCCAAGTGAGCGCGGGTCGATGCGTCGAGTAGAAGTGCGCCGCGCCGGCCAGACTGTGTCGAGCCTGGATGTGTACGACTACTTGCTGCGCGGCGATGCCTCGCAGGATATTCGGCTGCAGCAGGGTGACGTGCTGTTCGTGCCGGTGCGCGGACTGCGGGTGCGAGTGGACGGCGCAGTCACGCGCCCTGCCACCTATGAACTCAGGCTGGGTGAAACGCTGGCCGATGCGCTGGAGGCGTCCGGCGGACTGCGCGCCACCGCCGCCGGACGGCGGATATTGGTGGATCGTATTCTGCCGCGCACAGCGCGGGAGAGTGGCGGCGCCGATCGTGCTTCAATCGACGTCCCGCTCGGCGCCGATGGCGCAGCGCCGGTGTTCGTGCTCGTGGACGGCGATGTCGTGCGCGTGCCTGGCATCGCCGATCGCGTGCGCAATCGCATCGTGGTGAACGGACACGTCTGGCGTCCGGGTCCACAGGGCCTCGTTCGTGGGCTCACCCTGTCCGACGCCCTGCAGCGTGCTGGCGGTGTGAAGCCGGACGCCTATCTCGGACGGGTGCTGGTGTCGCGCCTGCTCCCCGACTTGACGCGGGTGCAATTGCGCGCGATGCTGCGCGACAGCACTGGCGCCACGGTCGAACCGCTTCTGCTCCAGGAGGACGACGAGATCACCGCCTACAGCCGCACGTCGTTTCGGCCGGATCGCTATGTGGCTATCGGTGGCGCGGTCGCCAGGGGTGGCCGTTTTCCGTGGCGCGCCGGCATTACGTTGCGGGATCTCGTGCTGCTGGCCGGCGGTCTGAGCGAGAGCGCCTACCTGCGCGAAGCCGAGATTGCCCGTTTGCCCGAGGTGCGTGACACGGAGACGCTCGCCACCACGCTGCGCGTACCCCTCGACTCGGGCTACCTCTTTGCAGACGGACGCGTGGCAGTTGCCGACGCGCAAGAGCACGTGCTGGAGCCGTATGACAACGTGCTAATCCTGCGCAGTCCCGACTGGCGGTTGCCGGTAACGGTGCAACTGGCGGGCGAAGTGCGGTTCCCCGGCCAGTACACCTTGCGCAGTCGCCGCGAGCGATTGAGCGACCTCATCGATCGGGCAGGCGGACTCACGGCGCAAGGCGATGCGACCGCAGCCTATTTCACGCGGCGGATCGAGGACAACACGGTTGTCTCGAATCGCCTTCGCGACGCGGCGGATGCGATCAACGGTGCGCCAGCCCTATCGCGATCGACCGGCGACTCGCTGCGATTGGAGAGCGGGGGCACACGCATTCGCGTGGGCGTCGATCTTGCGACGGCGCTGCGCAAACGCGACGCGCTCGACAACCTGTTCCTCGAGAAC
>JBKJKH010000384.1:0-4141 GCA_046597595.1 Gemmatimonadaceae bacterium | reverse complement strand
TTGAGGGCCTCCGCGAAGAGCCAACCCGCCAGCGCTCCGCGCACCGCAAGATCGCTCGCGAGTTCCGACTGCGCTCGCGTCACCCCGCCGCGCGTCGCTGCGTAGCTCGCAAAGAACGAGGCACTCACGACGCCAAGATACGCAGCCGTTCCGCCTGCCGGCTCCCCGACAATCACGGCCGCCGCCGGACCGTAGATGAGGGCCGAGGCCAACATCATGCGCGTGGTGAACGCCGCACGCGATACATCTCCATCTTCGTCCCTCGCCACTGCGCGCGGCTTAACCCTCGTGCCGGGGTTTTGCCCCATGCGCGGCGTCTCCTGATCCACGCGAGCCGGCGCACCGCGCGCGCCGGCTGACGCCCTTGCTGACGCGCTCGACACAACGCCACGCAACGCGTCATACTCGTCCAGCGACATCGGGAAGCGCTCCCTTGCACCGTCTGGACGCTCAACAACAAGCACGTACCGATCGGCCCCTGCGAGATAGATGCGCGCCTCGCGGAACTGCCCCACGACCGGCCATACCGGTGGAGCGAGCTGCAGCCGCTGTGCGCCCGATGGGGAGATGGCCATGAGCTGCCCGGCGCTGTCGAATGGCACCGGACTCTCCACCTGCGCGGCCACGGGGACCGCGTAAGCCGTGAGGGCGAGTGCAAGCAGGCGAACAGACAGAGGAAGTCGCATCGTGGTTCGTTGAAGGTGAGCAGCAGTACGTTCCAGACGAGAGCGCTACTGTACCGCAGCATTCTCCGTTACCCTCGGCCTCAGGTGCGCGTTCCTCGCACACGGTCGAAGATCGCACTCCGCCGGCAGCGCGGGCAAATGAGCCACTCCCGCTTTCGGGCGTAGCCGAGGCCGAACGAGCCGCCACCAATATCACGCTTCGTCATGGCGGCGTCGCAACGCGGACAGCGCGGCGTCTCCTCCCGTGTCACCGTATCGCGAATGACCGCGATCTCGGCATCCGTATACTGGGCGCGTTCGGATGAATCCGTAGATCCTCCGCTCAGCGCGCAACGCGGATGACGACCTTCCCGAACTGCTCCGCAGAGCGTAGCCGGTCGTATGCCGCGCGCCCATTCTCGAGATCGTGCACCGAGTCGACGATCGGCAGCAATCGTCCAGCACGCAACTCGTCCACGATCGCCCGCATCTCGGCACGGTTGCCCATAGTCGAGCCCATGATCGTCCATTGATTCCAGAAAAGCCGGCGCACGTCGGTCTCCACCATCGGGCCCGACGTCGCGCCGCAGGTGACAAGCCGCCCTGCCCGCCCAAGCGCGCCGAGTGAGGCCGCCCACGACTCGCGACCAACATTGTCGATGACGACGGAGACGCCACGCTTCCGGGTTCGCGTGCGGACTTCACGCCCGATATCCACGTCCCGGTAGTTCAGCGTTTCGTCAGCGCCAAGTGCGCGAGCGCGCTCGAGCTTTGCATCACTGCCGGACGTAACCCAGACGCGCGCGCCAATGCGCTTGCAGATCTGGAGCGCCTGGAGCGCGACCCCTCCGCCGATTCCCCAGATGAGCACTTCGTCCCCCTCGCTCACCCGCGCCCGGGATACCACCATTCGCCATGCCGTCAGCGTCGCCAGCGAGAACGCGGCTGCCTCGGGCCATGGGACACTCTTCGGAATCGCGTAGGCGTTGCGCGCGGGGACGACAACCTCCTCCGCGCAGAGCCCCGACACATGCTCGCCGAGAATGCGGTAGCGCAGGCACAGCGGCTCTTCCCCGGCAAGACAGTACTCGCACGTGCCGTCCGAGACGCCCGCGTCGATCACGACGTGATCGCCGGCCCGGAGGAATGAAACGCCTTCTCCCACCTCGGTCACGACCCCCGCTGCGTCGCACCCGACGATCCAATCGGGCGTAAGGGTGATGCCCGGAAGCCCGTCGAGGACGAAGAGATCGAGGTGATTCAATGCGGCGGCCTGCACCTGCACACGCACCTGCCCCGGCCCCGCCGGTGGAGGCGCCGCGAGGTCGCTTCGAGGCACGATCTGCTCGAGCCCTCCGTGGCCGGAAATTGTCAGCGCGCGCACTCCCCAAGGTATCGGCGCGGTCCCGCGCGCGGAATTGTTATACTTCACGTTCGGCTCTCCCCTTAGACCGCATCCGACGAAATGATCTCAATCAAGGTGCCTCCGCTCGGCGAATCCATTGTCGAAGCGACTGTGTCTCGCTGGCTGAAACAGGACGGCGAGCACGTCGCGGCGGGTGACACGCTCGTTGAGCTCGAGACCGACAAGATCACGGTGGAAGTGCCTGCTCCGTCGGGCGGCGCCATCGTGAAGCGTCTCGTTGCCGAAGGGGATGTCGTCAAGGTGGATCAGCCGCTCTGCGAGCTTGATGAAGGGGCCACTGCCGCGGCCGCGGCACTGCCCTCCGCGGCGCAGGCCGCCGCTGCCCAGCCAACTGCATCACCTCCCGCTGCTGCCGCCACCGACGCCCCCGCAGCCGCCGCACCGGCGCAACCGCAGAAAGTCAGCCCCGCCGCCCAGCGCGTCGCCGCAGAAAAGGGTGTCGATCTCGCAACCGTGAGCGGCACGGGCCGCGGCGGCGTGGTCAGCAAACCGGACGTCATCGAACAGGGCGTAGCGCGACCCGCCCCCGTGGCGACACCGACGGCAGCCGCCACCGGGACACGGGAAACGCGAGAGAAGATGACCACGCGCCGCAAGCGCATCGCGGAAAATCTCCTGCACGCCCAGCACGCCACCGCCCACCTGACGACGTTCAACGAGATCGACATGTCCGCGGTGGACGGCTTGCGCACGCGGCTCAAGGAAAAGGTCGAGAAGGAACACGGCGTCCGTCTCTCGTTCATGCCGTTCTTCGTCAAGGCCGCCTGCATGGCGCTCGAGACGTACCCGGTGGTGAATGCCCAGATCGACGGCGAGTCGGTTGTCTACAAGCACTACGTGAACATGGGCATCGCCGTGGCGGCGGAAGGCGGGCTCGTGGTGCCTAACGTCAAGGATGCGGGCACGAAAGGCATCCTCCAGATCGGCAGGGACATCACGGACCTCGCGAAGCGTGCCCGGGATGGGAAACTGGGCATGGACGACCTCACGGGCGGCACTTTCACGATCACGAACGGTGGCGTCTTCGGCTCCCTCCTCTCGACGCCCATCATCAACTTTCCGCAGTCCGCCATCCTCGGCCTGCACAAGACACAGGATCGCCCCGTGGCAGTGAACGGCGCGGTCGAGATACGCCCCATGATGTATGTCGCCCTCTCCTACGATCATCGCCTCATCGACGGACAGCAGGCGGTGTTGTTCCTCGTGCGCGTCAAGGAGCTCATGGAAGATCCGGCGGCAATGATTGTGGCCTAGTATTGCTGAAAAACATGCCATTGGATCTGGCAGGCTATTGGCCGAGTCTCTGGCGCGAATGCGATGACAGGAACTCGAATACGTGGAATGCACGAATTCGAATGGCCCGCTTTCCTCCCTCACTGGCAGACTACGATTCGTGCATTCCAGGAATTCGAGTTTCTCAGCCCAATCCGCTGAATCAGCGATAGCGCCGTTCTTTCCCTCGAAACCGCTCGCCCGGTGCTGGGTTGCATCGATATCGCGGATGATGCAGATGATGCCGAAACGGCGCGGATACCTGCCTGCGATCACGCACCTTCGTGGCCAGCCCGGCAAATGTCCGCTGCACGCTCACATGTCCCTCGCGTGTGGTTCGCTCGGGACGGGAATGCACTGCTCAAGTGCACGAGCAAGAGTCAGATTTGCCGAGCTTCCCTGGCGGACGCACCCGCTGGAGACGTCCAGGACTCGATCACACGTCCGTGACGTGAAAACTCTCCCGGGTTAGTTTTCCGGGGCACATTCTCGCCCCGCATCCATGTCAGCTTCGCCACAAACCGCCGACGTCATCGTCATCGGCGGCGGACCCGGTGGCTACGTCGCCGCCATTCGCTCCGCCCAGCTTGGCCTCTCCACAGTCTGCGTGGAGATGGACAAGACGCTCGGCGGCACGTGCGTCAATGTCGGCTGCATTCCCTCCAAGGCCCTGCTCCAGAGCTCTGAACACTTCGAGTTCCTGAACACGCACGCGGCCGACCATGGCATCGGCGCGGAGAACATCTCCCTCGACCTCGCGCGCATGATGAAGCGCAAG
>JBKJKH010000328.1:0-2638 GCA_046597595.1 Gemmatimonadaceae bacterium | reverse complement strand
GTGAAACAGGGAGCGATCTCGGACGATGCGAAGACCATCGCGTATCCGGTGGAAGATTGTACGGCAGCCGGCTGCACCTATGGAATCGAAATCCAGGAAGTGGGCGGCGCAGCGAACCGACGGATCTTTGAGGGCTCGAAGGCCCCGGTCACGGGATTGAGCTGGAGCCCTGATCGCCGCACCGTGATGTTTCGCGGCGAAGTCGGTGGCGACTTCGCGCGGGCACTCGCCTCCACGATCGGCGGACCGGCGACCGCCATTACACGGGGGCTCGACAACGCGGACTTCTACGGCTCGGACTCCGTGGTGACCACCGAGATCACGGCGGGGCGGAACGGCCGGGACCTCCTCATCCTGAGCCTCGATGGCGAAGTACGCGCTCGCATACCGGTGGTCGACAGCACCGAGGCATGGGTTGTCACCGATGTCATGTGGGTCGCTGATTCGCCGTGGTTCATCGCGCGTCTCGGCTTGCTCGACCAGGACCGGTTCGAGTACCGCGCAGTTCATCGGTCGGGCAAGCGTGTCGATCAACCAGCGGACAATCGCCGCGGGGGAACGGCATGGGCGAGCGCTGACGCGCTCTGGCGCATGCTGATTGTTGCCGGCAAGCCGGGCCAGCGCGCGCTCGAGCGACGCGCGTTCGATCGGAACACCGGCCTGCTCTCTGCAACGACTGATACCGTCTACGTCGGCAAGGCCGACTTCTTCAGCGTTACGCGCGATGGGAGCGCCGTCCTGGTGAATGAAGGAACCACGACGAACGAGGTGTGGGCGTTGAGTCTCCCCGACGCGCTTGCGGGAAAGTTTCCTGATCAGAGCAAGGTTGCAACGACCACGTCATTCGTGGCCGGCGATATCTCCCCCGATGGGCAGCGGCTGATGCTGGTGCGGGACGTCGGCGGACAGGTTCGCCTGTCAGTGCGGGCGTTCGAGGGTGGGCGGGAGACGCCACTCAACGTGCGCGATATCGTCGCTTCGGACTGGGTCGACAGCGTCACGCTGAGCTACCTCGCCGCGAAGGACAGCGGATCCCAGCTCGGCCTCATCGACGTGCGTACCGGCGCCGTGCGCGATACGCTCGACCTCGCAGAAACCGCCGCGTTCGGAAACCCGTTTCAGTATGCGTTTGTCCACCCGGACGGCTGGGTGTGGAGATCCCGCAAGGGCGGCTGGATGCTGAGGAGTCGCAACGATCCCTCTCCGCGCGCATTGCGTATCCCGGCACGCGTGCAGATCGTCACACGAGTCCAGCCCTCGCGCGATGGGCGGAGACTCGCGGTGCTCGGGATACTTTCACTCCGCGATTCGTCAACCATCGTGATGATGGATCGTGACGGCTCCTCACCGGTCACGTGGGCGACCGTCCGGGGAATCTTTATGGACCTTATCATGGGCGACGTTCCGATTGCGTACGTCTCGCGGTCGTTCGGCGGGCAAAGAACGATCTCTCATGTCGATGGTCCTGGGCGGGTCACGCCGTTAGGCACGGTCCCGCGCAGCCTGGCTGTATTCGCGATGTCGTCCGACTTGAAGCGTGCGGTGGTCTCGACGACGCAGTATCAGGGGGATGCCTGGCTCATGCGCGTAAATCGTCATTGACTCGGCCGGACCGCCGAGCGTATGCTCGGCTAGTAGAAATTCGCGCGGTCCGTCGCGCAGTGAAATGGTGCAAAACAACCTGATGACCGGTCGCATGTTCTTCGCATGCGTCTTACGGAACCGTCATCAGGGAGACCCGGGACATGCACATGGCTGTCAGCACACGCCGCTGGATGAGAGCCGATCTCCAGCGCCTTCCCGACGACGGCAATCGGTACGAAGTCGTGCGCGGCGCGCTGTTCGTGACGCCGCCGCCATCGACCTATCATGAGGCACTGGTGCATGTCCTGGCGGATCACCTGCGGCCGTACGTAGCAAGCATGCGGCTTGGTCGCGTTATTCAGGCTCCTTCCGCGCTAGTGTTCGACCGGAGCGAGGTTCAGCCTGACCTCATGGTACGTGCGTCGCCCCTTCCGCCTCCGGCGACATGGGAGGAAATGCCACTGCCCATTCTCGCAGTCGAGATCCTGTCCCGATCGACTCGGCGTCGTGACGTGATTGAAAAGCGAGCGCTGTTCATGGATGCGGGCGTGGCCGAGTACTGGATTGTGGACGGGAAATCTCGAACGATCCGCGTGGTACGCGCGGACGCCGAATATCTGGCGACAGAGGCTCTGGAGTGGCATCCGGAGGGATCTTCTGAATCGTTCATACTGGATGTCGCCGCGATGTTCCGTGAGGCGTTAGGCTAGAAGAACCAGTCGCCAGAAAGTGTCGATGTCTGTGATTGTCCGGCAATTCCCGCATTTGCGGGCCAACGTGCCTTGCCGGCTGCCTTTCAAGGCGGCGATGAATGGTTGCCAAAGACCGTCCGCGGCGCAGATGTCCACCAAGTGACTTCTATGGTGGAGCCAGCCCCTCAAACAGCGTCGACACGGAACACGCGAAGCCGGGAAATACAGCGTCGCCATCCAGCATATCCGACGAGCGCAGCAACCGCCGCGCATCGTGCGTGATAACCGTGACTAGCCGCAACTCGAGGTCGATCACCCAGATCATCGAAACCCCCGACGCCAGGTAGTCCTCGATCTTCTCT
>JBKJKH010000174.1:0-2539 GCA_046597595.1 Gemmatimonadaceae bacterium | reverse complement strand
ATCGCTCTCCCGTAGCTACCACGGAACTCCAGGAGCTGCCGGAGCGAGAATCGCTGCACCTCGGCAAGGCACTCGTGCCGCTGCTGCCGGTCACGCTGCTGCTTCTCGCGTACGGTGGATTCCCGTCACTCGCATGGCTGATTCGTCCGCCCGACGGCCCGGAGTGGGCACCGCTGGCGGGCGCTCTGCCGGTGGTGCGCGCGATGCTGATCGGCCTTGTCGTCGCGGCAATGAACGGGTGGCGCGAGCTCCAGCCACTGGTGCGCTCATTCTTCGATGGAATGGGGCACGCCTATGCGAGCATCATCTCCCTCACCATAACGGCGCAGGTGTTTGGCGCGGGTGTCGCGGCGGTTGGCATCGCGGCCGCGCTGCTGCAGGTATCATCGGATCTGCATGCGCTGCCAGCGCTCGCGACCCTATTCCCGTGGACCCTGTCGATGCTATCCGGCTCCGGCTCGGGACCCATACTAACGTTCGCGCAGACATTCCTCGCACCCCTCGGCGCCGCGGCGAATGGCACGGAGTCCGTCACCCTCGCGGCGCTCGCATGTTTCGGAGGCGCCTTCGGCCGCACCATGAGCCCCGTTTCCGCGGTGGTCGTGTATGCCGCCGGACTGGTGGCGCTTTCGCCGCTGCCGCTCGTGCGCAAGTTGATTCCCGCCCTGCTCGCAGGGGCCGCAGTCACGATTGCCGTGGTGGTACTAAGCGCCTGACGACAACCAGGGGCGCCGCTCGCGCTGGCATCGCCTCTCCAGTCCGCCTACATTCGCGCAACCTCCACAAGGCACACACAGGCATGCTCTTCCCCGCGGTTCTGCCGCTCGCGCTCGCATTTGCAGCTTCCACGGCAGACAGTCTTCCGCGCGTGGTCGCGAACGACAACAGGAGGCCAGCGGGCGAGGAGAAAGCCGGCATCCGCCACGTTCGCCTCGCCGTGCGCATGGCGCGCTGGTTCCCCGAGGCGGACGACGGTGCGTTTGCCGATGCGCCGGTGTTCGCGGAAGAGAGTGGCGCGCCGCGGGTTCCGGGCCCCCTCATCCGCGTCCGCACAGGCACGGTCATCGACGTGTCGGTCCGGAATGCACTGCCCGATTCGGCGATCACGATCTACGGGCTCTTCACGCGCCCGGCCCTCGCGGGCGACTCCATCCGCATCCCCGCCGGCGCGACGCGGAGCGTGCGATTCGTTTCCGGTGCAGCGGGCACGTATTTCTACCATGCGCGCGTCGATGGCATCGACCCGAACACCGCCGAGAATGAACAACTCGCCGGCGCGCTGATTGTTGATCCCCCCGGCACGCTTCAACCAGACCGCGTCCTTGTCATCAACATCTGGGGGCGTCCCATCGATTCTCTCACCTACCGGAACGCCCTGACGATCAACGGCCGCTCGTGGCCGAACACGGAGCGGCTCACCGGTGCGGTGAACGACACCGTGCGCTGGCGCGTCGTGAACGCCAGCATGCGCGCACATCCGATGCACCTGCATGGCTTCTACTTCCGCGTGGATGCGGTCGGCACGGCGCTGCGCGATTCTGTGTTTTCACGCGAGAACCAGCGGCTCGCGGTCACCGAACAGATGCGCGAGCGCGGAACGATGACGATCACCTGGGCGCCAGACAGGCCCGGCAACTGGCTCTTTCACTGCCACCTGGGCTTCCACGTCATCCCGGACGCCCGGCTCGATCCGCCCAAGCCGGGCGAGACGCATGACATGCTGTCGCACGATGCCGACCGGCACATGGCGGGGCTCGTCCTCGGGATCGCAGTGCCGGCACCGCGCGGATGGAAGCAGCCGTCACGAGTGAATCCGCGCCAGATGCGGCTCGTGATGCAGGAAGGGAAGCGAAAGGCACGGTCACAGCGCGCGCTCGGCTTTGTCCTGCAACGAGATGGACGTGCGCCTGCGCAGGACTCTACAGAAATAGCCGGCCCCGTCCTCACCCTTGTCCGCGGCGAGCCGACAGACATCACCGTCGTCAACCGCATGCCCGAAGCGGCCGCCGTCCACTGGCACGGCATTGAGCTCGAGAGCTATTCCGATGGCGTCGCCGGCTGGAGCGGATTGGGGAAACGCGTGGCCCCGGTCATCGCCCCCCGCGATTCATTCGTCGCGCACCTGACGTTGCCCCGCTCCGGAACTTTCATTTATCACACGCACCTCAACGATCTCGAGCAGATCACATCGGGGCTCTACGGCGCCATCGTGGTGACGGAACCGGACAAGCCGTTCGACCCCACGATGGATCACGTGTTCGTGGTGGGCTGGGACGGCACGGCGGACCCACCGCACCTGCTCATCAACAGCGACTCGGTCACTGCGGCCCCGCTCGAATTCCGGGCGGGTGAGGAGCACCGGATCCGCATGATCAACATTGGGGTCGCCGGCGGTTCCCGATTCATCATCCGCAGCGCGGCACCCGGCGACACCACCATCGTCCCATGGCGGCTGGTGGCGAAGGATGGGGCAGACTTTCCCCCTCGCCAGGTCGTGACTCGCCCCGCACGCCAGTCTCTTGCCGTTGGCGAAACGCGG
>JBKJKH010000164.1:0-3634 GCA_046597595.1 Gemmatimonadaceae bacterium | reverse complement strand
CGGCCCTCGTCCGCGCGTGGCGGGCCGACCCGCTCTGGCTGCTCACCGGGGAGACCGACGTGGCGCGCGTGCAGCTTGATGCGGCGATCCAGGAAAGCATTCTCGACCTGCTGACTGATGTGCAGCTCGCGCTCCGCCCCCAGCGTGGAGCTGCCAGCGCGGCCTGAGGTCCAGTGCGGGCGCGAGAGATTCGCCGCTGACCCCTTCGCAGAAGCGCTGCTCCCACCGTAATTTCAGCGCATGTCGCGCCCCATTCGCGTTCTCGTCGCAAAGCCCGGCCTCGACGGCCATGACCGTGGTGCCAAGGTCGTGGCCGCCTCCCTCCGCGACGCGGGGATGGAAGTCATTTACACCGGCTTGCACCAGACGCCGGAGATGATTGCAACCGCCGCGGTCCAGGAAGATGTGGACGTCGTGGGCCTCTCCATCCTGAGCGGCGCACACATGACGTTGTTTCCCCGTGTGCGTGAGCTCATGCACGAGATGGGACGCGATGACGTGCTGATCACCGGCGGTGGCATCATCCCGAAGGAAGACATGGACGCGCTCGAAAAGATCGGCATCGGCCGGCTGTTCGGCCCCGGGACGCCCACCTCGGATCTCGCGGACTACATCCGCGCCTGGTTCGAGGCGAAGGAGCGGCAGGAGGCGTGACCTCCCGGCTGCGGACGCTCGCCGCCGAAGTGCGTGAGCTCGAAACGCGACTCAGGCAGGGCGGCGGAAAGGACAAGATCGAACGACAACACAAGCAGGGAAAGCTGACCGCGCGCGAACGCGTCGCCGGCCTGTGCGACCCCGGGACGCTCTTTCTCGAGATTGGCCTCCTCGTCGCGTATGACGAATACGAGGGGCAGGCGCCCGCCGCGGGCGTCGTCACGGGCATCGCCACGGTAACAGGACGCGAAGTCGTCATCGTCGCCAATGACGCGACGGTAAAAGCTGGTTCATGGTGGCCCGAGACGATCAAGAAAATCCTGCGAGCGCAGGAGATCGCGATGCGCTCGAAGATCCCGATCATTTACCTGGTCGACTCGGCGGGCGTAAATCTCCCGTACCAGGGGGGCGTGTTCCCTGGACAATACGGAGCCGCCCGCATTTTCTATTACAACTCGATCATGCGTCGCTACCTGCGCGTCCCGCAGCTTGCGGCAGTCATGGGCCCCTGCATTGCCGGTGGCGCGTACTTGCCCGCGTTGTCCGACGTGATCCTCATGGTGAAAGGCACCTCGTTCATGGGCCTGGGCGGTCCGAATCTCGTGAAGGGCGCAACGGGCCAGACGGTCGATGGCGAGACGCTCGGCGGCGCCGTGACGCACACCGAGGTGTCCGGTGTGGCGCACTATGCGGTCGAAAGCGACCAGGAGTGCCTGACGAAACTGCGCGAACTCGTGGAACGGTTGCCGCGAGGCAGCGAGCGCGTACGACGCGCGGAGACGCCGCGTGTGAGTGCCAGCGACACGCTCTACGACCTGCTCCCCGCCGATCACCGCATGTCGTATGACATGCATACGGTGCTTCGGGCCGTACTCGATGACGGCAAGCTCGACGAGTTTCAGAGCCACCTCGCAAAAGAGATCATCTGCGGCGACGCAATGATCGAAGGGATCGGCGTCGGGGTCATTGCAAACCAGCGCGGGCTCGTGAAGGGGCGCCCTGGGGAAAAGCCTCGCTTCGGTGGGATTGTGTACGCGGAGAGCGCGGAGAAGGTGGCATTCTTCATCGACCGATGCGACAGGCAGGGCATTCCACTGCTCTTTGTTCAGGACGTGTCGGGGTTCATGGTCGGCCCGGAGGCGGAGCACGAGGGGATCATTCGTGCGGGCGCGCGTTTCGTTGAAGCGATGGCGTGTGCCCGGGTACCAAAAATCGTCCTCACTGTGAATCACGCGTCAGGCGCGGGCTATTACGCGATGGCGGGGCAGGGCTTCGATCCGGACTTCATCTTCAGCTGGCCAACGGGGCGCATGGGCGTGATGGAAGGAGAAGCAGCAGTGCAGGCGGTGCACGGCCCGTCGATCGATGCAGCGAAAAAGCAGGGCACGCCGGTTTCGGATGAGGTGGCCGCGTCGATGGCGGAGATGCGCGCCGACTACGACCAGCAACTGGACGCCCGCTTTGCCGCCGCGCGTGGTTTCGTCGACACCATCGTCTATCCCGAGGAGACGCGCGACGTGCTCGCGCTCGCCCTGCGCGCCGCCATGCACAACCCGGGACCACACATCGGCGCCTTCGTGTTGCCACCGCAAGCGGAGGCCGCGTCATGACCGCCGGCACAGGGAAGGTCGTGCGCGTAGCGGCCGGCCAGGGCTTCTGGGGCGACTGGCTCGAGGCGCCGCGCCGGCAGGTCGAAGGCGGAGCGATCGACTACCTCATGCTCGATTATCTCGCTGAAGTCACGATGTCGATTCTGCAGAAGCAGAAGGAGCGTGATCCGAAGATGGGTTACGCGCGCGACTTCATCGGCGCCATGGAGAGCGTGCTGTCCGCCGTGACGGAGCGCGGCGTGAAGGTCATCGCCAACGCGGGTGGCGTAAATCCTCCAGCCTGCGCCGAGGCGTTGCGTGAGATGGCAGCGGCGCGCGGCGCGGCGGGCAAGTTGAAGATTGGCGTCGTGACGGGCGATGACCTGCTGCCGCGCCTCGACGAGCTAATGAGCCGCGGGCACGCGCTCCTGAACATGGACACCGGTGACGCACTCTCCACCGTCCGCGATCGCGTGCTCTCCGCAAATGCCTACATCGGGTCGACCCCGATCGTCGCCGCACTGGCGAGGGGTGCCAACGTCGTCGTGACCGGCCGCTCCACCGACACGGCACTGACCATGGCGCCGCTGCGCCACGAATTTGGTTGGCGCGCTGACGACTGGAACAAGCTCGCGGCCGGCATCATCGCGGGGCATATCATCGAGTGCGGGGCGCAGTGTTCGGGAGGCAACTGCCTCTGGGACTGGCGCGACATTCCGAATCTCGCCGAGGTCGGTTTTCCCATTGTCGAGGCGCGGGACGACGGCACGTTCACGGTGACCAAGCACCCCGGAACGGGCGGTCTCGTGACCGTGCAGACGGTGACTGAGCAACTCGTGTACGAGATGGGCGATCCGCACGCGTACATCACGCCAGACGTGGTCGCCGATTTCACGTCGATCCGGCTTGCACCGGATGGCCATGATCGTGTGCGCGTGCATGGCATTACCGGTGGCCCGGCCACGGACAAGCTCAAGGTGTCCATCGCCTATCGCGCGGGCTTCAAGGCGGTTGGCACCCTGGTCTACAGCTGGCCCGACGCGATCGAGAAGGCGCAGATGGCGGATCGCGTGCTGCGCGAGCGGCTAGACCGTCTTGGGCTGCGCTTCGACAAGATTCTCACGGAGCTTGTCGGAGTGAACGCGACCCATGGACCGCTGGCCGGCCCGCCGGGAGATCCTCCCGAGGTGCAATTGCGTGTCGGCGTTCGCTCCGAAGATCGAAAGTCCGTCGAGCGGTTCAGCCGCGAAATTGCACCGCTCGTGCTCACCGGTCCGCCGAGCGTGACGGGGTTTGCAGGCGGCCGCCCGAAGGTGGAGGAGATCGTCGCGTACTGGCCCGCGCTCATCGACAAGACGGAAGTGCAGCCGAAGATGGAGATGCTGACATGA
>JBKJKH010000586.1:0-5992 GCA_046597595.1 Gemmatimonadaceae bacterium | reverse complement strand
ATTGCGTCGGAACTGGCGGAGCGCACGCGGCTGTGGCAGGGACGCAAGAAGGCCTTCGGCGCGATGGGACGCGTCGCGCCGCATCTCGTCGTGCAGGACGCTGTGGTGCCTCGCACCAAGCTGGTGGAGGTGCTGCAGGAGATCGCGCGGATCGCGGCGAAGTACGACGTGCGCGTCTGCAATGTTTTTCACGCGGGTGACGGCAACCTGCACCCCAACATCCCGTACGACGCGAACGACGCAGACCAGGCGCAGCGCGTCGAGCATGCCATGGGCGAGATCATGCGCGCCTGCATCGCGGTCGGCGGGACAATCACCGGTGAGCATGGCGTAGGCCTGGACAAGCTCGCGTATATGGACAGCGTGTTTACCCCGGTGACGCTCGACGCGATGTGCCAGTTGCGCGATGTCTTCGATCCGGACCGGCGCTCCAATCCCGGCAAGGTCGTCCCCGTCCATAGTTGCCGCGAATGGACGATGGCGCCGAGTGCGCGCAAGACGACGGAGACGCTCGCGCCATGATCGAGCGCATCGTACACGCAGTAACCGATGCGAGCGCCCGCGGGACCGCGTTACGCATCGTCGGATCGGAGACATGGCGCGACGCGGGACGGCCCACTCGCGCCGTTGAGCGCCTGGATCTCGCGCAGCTGACGGGGATCGTCGAATACGAACCCGGTGACCTGACGCTCACCGCGCGCGCCGGCACGACACTGAGCGAGATCGAGGTTGCAACGCGCGTCAACAGCCAGTTCCTGACGCTCGACCCGTACGGCGCTCCGAACGGCACACTCGGCGCCACACTGGCCACTGCATCGTATGGCCCGCTTTCGCACGCGTTCGGCGGCCCTCGGGATGCCGCGCTTGGCCTCGAGTTCGTCACCGGTGACGGGCGGGTTGTTCGCGGCGGGGGACGGGTCGTGAAGAACGTGGCGGGATTCGACCTCACGCGGTTGCTCGTGGGCTCGTGGGGCACGCTTGGTGTCATCACCGAGGTGAGCGTGCGGCTCCGTGCGCTTCCCGACGTGGACGAGTCGTTCGCCCTTCCGCTTCCGGCCGATGCCAGTGCGCTTGCGGCGACGATCGCCGCGCTCCGCGCGGCGCCGATTGCGCCGTGGTGCGCAGAGCTCGTGTGCATGCACCTCGCGCGCGATCTCGCGCTCGAGCCCCGCGCCGTCATCCTGTTGCGCCTCGCAGGAAACGCGGAAAGCGTGGCGGCGCAGAAAATTGCGGTCGCAGCCCTTGGTCAGGCATCCTCCGTCCCATTCAATGCCTGGGAACGACTCCGCAACTTCGAGCGCATTCCTCCTGCCCCCGTGCCCGCGCATGACACCGCATGTCTGGTCGCGCGATTCTCTTCGCGCCCTTCCAATCTCGTCGAGACGTGGATGCACGCCCTCGCGGTCGCATCGACTGGCGAGGGTCGCGCGCATGCGACGCTGTCGCGCGGCGTGGCGCGCGTGAAGCTTGTCGCCCCGGCACCGAGTCTGCGTGGGGCACTCCGGCTGCCCTTCGGCGGCACGACCATCTTCGAGCAATTGCCTGCTGCGCTGTGGAGTGAGCTCGCGCCCGCCGCGGACGACGCGATCGCGTTCGGCCTCCGCGCAAAGTTCGACCCGCGCGGCGTACTCAATCCCGGAATTCTCGGAGCGCGCTAGATGCCGACCGTCAACGCCGGGCGCGCATGTGCCCTCCCGGACTCGCCCATCGCGCTCGCTGTTCCGGGCATCGACACGTGCGTGCACTGCGGTTTCTGCCTTCAGGCTTGCCCGACGTACGTCACCCTGCAGGACGAGAACGACAGCCCGCGCGGACGCATCCTGCTTATGCGGGCTCTCGCAGAAGGCGACATCGCGCCCGATGACCCATCGCTCGCGACACACATCGATCGCTGCCTCGGTTGCCGCGCCTGCGAGACGGCGTGTCCAAGCGGCGTGCCGTACGGGCACCTGCTCGAGCTCACGCGCGCCACCATCAACGAGTACCGGCCCATCCCGTTCGTTGCCCGATTCATCCTCGCGGTCTTCGCGCGCGAATGGATGTTGCGCCCCGCGCTCCTGCTTTCGCGCGTGTTCCGGGCGACGGGCCTGCCAGCGCTCTTCGCGAGCCTGCCCGGGACGCTCGGCTTTGCAATGGCGATGCTCGCGAGCACGCGCCCACAACGTCGCGTTGCCTCCTACAAAACCGCACAGCCTGCGACGCGTGACGCCACCGCGATACTCACCGGCTGCGTGATGGAAGGGCTGTTCACCGATACCAATCGCGCGACCGAGCGTGTGCTTGGCGTCAACGGCTATCCAGTGACGAGTGCGCCCGGCCAGGGATGTTGTGGAGCGTTGCATGCTCATGCCGGCGACCTCGAAACCGCTCGCACGCTCGCGCGCAGGAATATCGCGGCATTCGAACGGGCGGGCGCGGCAGTGATCGCCGTGAACGCCGCGGGATGTGGAGCGATGATGAAAGAATACGGACACCTCCTCCACGACGATCCGGCGTGGGCCGCACGCGCCACGGCACTCTCCGCGCGCGTGCGCGACATCTCGGAACTACTTGCCGCCGCCGGCCCGGCGCGTGGGGCGGCACTTCCTCTTCGCGTGACCTATGATGCGCCGTGCCACCTGCTCCATGCGCAGCGCGTCGTCTCACCTCCGCTCGCCGTCCTGCATGCGATCCCCGAACTCGTGCTCCTTCCGCTGACCGATTCTGATCAGTGCTGCGGGAGCGCGGGCATCTACAATCTCGTTGAGCCTGCCACGTCGGATGCCGTGCTGGTGCCAAAGCTTGCGCATATCGGCGCGACGGGGGCGGCGCTGGTTGTCACGGGCAACCCGGGTTGCATGATGCAGATTGGCGCGGGCCTGCGCCGGGAGGGATCGAGCATGCGCGCGGTACATCCTGTCGATCTCCTCGACCGCTCCTACGCCCGGCAACACGCGGAGGCGCACAATGGACCCACGAGCGTTTAGGTTGCAGGCATGACGGTCGCTGCTGTGGGCAGGAACGGGGAGATCGCCGGCCGCGAGGTCGTGCGGGACTATGGTGACGTGGCGCGCGAGTACGCAGCCCTGCGTGACGGTGCCATGCTGGTAGACCGGTCGCACCGCGGGCGACTGCGCTTTACCGGCGAGAAGGCGCGTGAGGTTCTGGCGGGACTTGTCACCAACGACGTCCTCGCGCTCACGCCGGGCGACGGGTGCTACGCGTGTGCGCTCACCGCCAAGGGAAAGATCGTGTCGGATCTTCGTGTCTTCGCCACCGCCGACGGCGCCATTGCCGACTTCCCCGTACGCGCGGCCACCGCGTTCCGCGAACTCATACGAAAGTACGTGAATCCGCGGCTGGTGCGTTTTGCGGATGCCGACTCGGAGCTCGCGCAGTTCGGCGTGTATGGTTCGACGTCGCGTCACGTCGTCAGTGCTGTATTCGGCGTCGGTGAGGGCGTACTCGATGCGCTCAAGCCGTATTCGCACATCACCGCGCGGGGTGCGCTTATCGCGCATTCGTTCGAGCTGGGCGTGCCGGGCTTTGAAGTGTTCGCGCCCGCCTCCGATGGACCAGACCTCTGGGCGGAACTGGCGCGTGCTGGTGCCACACCCTCAGGTCTTGATGCATGGGAGATTGCGCGCGTCGAAGCGGGCCGTCCCGAGTGGGGGATCGACATGGATGAAACCTCGCTCGCGCAGGAGGCGAACATGGACGAGCTGCACGCCATCTCGTACACGAAGGGGTGCTACACGGGGCAGGAGACGGTCGCGCGCGTGCATTTTCGCGGGCATGTCAATCGGCATCTGCGCGCAGTGCGGCACCGCCATCATGAGGCGATCCCGGCTGGTGCCGAACTTGTCACAGCGGATGATCGCGTCGTGGGCGAGATCAAGTCGTCAGTCATCTCACCACGCCTCGGCTCGATCGCGATGGCGATGGTGCGGCGGGAGATCGAACTGCCGGCCACGATGACGGCACGCTGGGGGGGGGTCCGCGCCGAGGCCGATGTGTACGCCCTCCCTTTCCCGCTCTAGTGCCGCTGGCCCTCGTCACGGGAGCGACGGGCCTCGTCGGCTCTCACATCATCGAGCGGCTGCGTGCGGACGGCTGGACGGTGCGTGCACTGGTGAGGGATCCGCGTCGTGACGCTGCCTGGATCCAGTCGTTAGGCGCCGAGGTGGTGCGGGGGGACGTGCTTGACGTGTCGTCGGTTGTGGCAGGCGCCCACGGCACGCAGGCGATCTTCCATACCGCGGCCGCGATCTTCCCGACGGGCGGTTGGGATGGATATCGCCTTCCGAACATCGAGGGAACGCGAAACGTCATCCAGGCGACGGCACAGGCCGGTGCGCGCCTGCTGCATCTCAGCAGTGTCGCCGTGTATGGCCCCTCGCGGTATCGTGGCGACGGCGGGCTGACGGATGAACGCACTCCGCTCGTGCCGCTGCCCGAGGACGCCTGGTATGCACGCTCAAAGCGTGAGTCCGAAGACATGGTGATGGAGGCGCAGCGCGCAGGACGGATCTGGGCGACCGCCATTCGCCCATGTGTCATTTACGGGCGGCGCGACCGGCAGTTCATACCTCGCGCCGCGAAACTCTTCGGGCGAGGCGTCGCGCCGTCATTTCGCCGGGGGCGGTCTGTCTTCCCGATCGTGCACGCCGCCAATGTCGCTGACGCCGCCGTCCGCGCCATTTCATGCGACATCGCGAACGGGAAGGCGTACAACACTGCGAATGACCATGCCATCACCGTATCGGATTTCCTGGGATTGGCTGCCAGCGGCCTGTCTAAGCAGATCCGGCAGATCCCCCTGCCGCTCGCGCTGACGAGCGGCGCGGCTGCTGCGGCGACCCGGATCGCGCGTGCCCTCGGACTGACGGGATCGTTCAGCCCCACTGCAACGATTCACCTTCTTTCCCGCGACAACCCCTTCAGTTCGGATCTCGCGAAACACGAGCTCGGATGGGATCCGCCCGTCCATCCCCGTGAGGGAGTGCCGGCGGCGTTCAGGTGGTGGAGGGAAAACGAAGAGGGCGCGGTCTGATTGACCGCGCCCTCGCGTTGTGCAGCGATGGAGAAAGGATTACGGCTTCTTCTTCATGCCGGTGTCCATCTTCATCATGCCGCTGTCCATCTTCATGCCGCTATCCATCTTCATCATGCCGCTGTCCATCGGGGCCGGAGCCATCGCCGGAGCAGCCATCGCGGCAGCCGTATCGGCCGGAACTTCGTCCTTCTTGGCGCATGCAGACAATGCGAGCACAGCAGCGACCAGGGCCAGGCGCTTCATTTACGTTCTCCTTGTTGGGGCTATACAAAAGCTGCGGGTCCGCGCACTTGGCGGTGCTCGGTATCGGACGGCGAATCTATGCCGCCATTGGGCAGTGTCAAGTGTGCTGAAAGCCCCCAAGTGCAACTCTCGCAACGTCTTCTACACTTTTCGGGGCCTTCCGGCGACGTCCGCAGGCATGCGCAGCGCCCTGCGTGCCTGCTAACTTGCTACTCGTGATAGAGTTACCACGGCGGTTGGCATGACTCCCGCCCCTGAGGCCCTCGCGGGCGACACGGTAGTCCGCGGAGCATGTCCACACGACTGCCCCGATACCTGCGCGATGCTGGTGACCGTGCGCGATGGCCGGGCGATCCGCGTCGCCGGCGATCCTGCGCACCCATTCACCCGTGGCTTTCTGTGCGCCAAGGTCAACCGGTACCTCGAGCGCACCTATCACGCAGACCGGTTGACGACTCCTCTGCGCCGTGTGGGAAAAAAGGGTGAGGGCAAATTCGAGCCAATCTCGTGGAGCGAAGCCCTCGACGAAATTGCCGAGCGGCTGCAGGAGATAGCGAACTCGTCGGATGGCCCCGAGGCGATTCTCCCCTACTCGTATGCCGGTACCATGGGTCTCGTTCAGGGATCATCCATGGACCGCCGCTTCTTCCACACCCTCGGCGCCTCGAAACTCGACCGCACCATCTGCTCGATGGCCGGCACGATGGGCATGCG
>JBKJKH010000581.1:0-4889 GCA_046597595.1 Gemmatimonadaceae bacterium | reverse complement strand
CGCGGGCGTCGAGAGGATTCCACGAGCCATCCCCGTTCGCCCTGTGCGCGGGCAGATGATCGCCTTTGGAGGCCGGTCATTGCGACGTGTGGTCTATGGCCCGCACGGCTATCTCGTCCCTCGCGCCTCGGAAGGCGGGCGGATACTTGCCGGCGCAACCATGGAAGATGTCGGCTTCGCTCCCGAGACCACGGAGATTGCCACAGCCGCCTTGAGCACGATGGCCAGAACCCTGTGCCCTCCCCTGCGCAATGTTCCGGTTGCGTCAACGTGGGCAGGGCTGCGGCCGGTCACCCCCGACTTGCTTCCGCTCATCGGAGCCGACCCGAATTTTCCAGCGCTCCTGTACGCCTGTGGGCATTCGAGGAACGGGGTCCTCATGGCGCCATTCACCGGCGACTGCATAGCGGCCCTTGTAGCGGGAGATCCGCGTCCCTGCGACCTGTCAGCATTTTCGCCTGCGAGATTTGCGTAACCTGCTTGATCGCTTTTAGGGGTTAGCAGAACCTCCCTCTGGCGTGTATCCGCGGCTACATTCCCCGCGTGTCCGAAGACCTCTATCAGATCATGGGGCGGCATCGCCGGGATCCATTGCCCGAGCGCAAGCCCTCCTGGCTCAAGGTGAAGGCGCCCGGGGGGCCGAACTACCTGCGGCTCCAGAAACTCATGCGCGAGATGGACCTCCACACGGTGTGCGAGGAAGCACATTGCCCCAACGTCGGCGAGTGTTGGGAACACGGCACCGCAACGTTCATGATTCTTGGCGACGTGTGCACGAGGAATTGCGCCTACTGCGCGGTCGCGCATGGACGCCCACCAAAATTCGATCCTGCCGAACCGTCGCGCGTGGCGGAAGCTGCAACGCAGATGTCGCTCCGGCATCTCGTCATCACGTCCGTCGATCGCGATGACCTGCCGGATTTTGGCGCTGGCATTTTCGCGGAAACCATCCGGCAGGTACACGAGCGCGTGCCCGGCTGCTCCGTCGAAGTGCTCGTCCCTGATTTTCAGGGCAACGAGGATTCGATCCGCATGGTGCTCGAGGCGCGTCCGGAGATCTACAACCACAACACCGAGACGGTCCCGCGCCTGTACAAGCGATGCCGCCCGGGTGGACGCTACGAGCGCGTGATGAAAATCTTCCGTTTCGCCAAGGAAGTCGCACCCGACATTCCGACGAAGACCGGTATCATCCTCGGCATGGGCGAGACGAACGAGGAGGTCGTGAAGGTCATGCACGACCTCCGCGCCGTCGACGTCGACATCCTGACACTCGGGCAGTACCTGAAGCCGTCGCCAGATCACCATCCGCTTGACCGCTACGTCACTCCGGCGGAATTCCGCGAGCTGTACGAGATCGGCATGTCCCTCGGATTCAAGCACGTGGAGAGCGGACCGCTGGTGCGGTCGAGCTACCACGCATGGGAGCAGGTGCAGGCCGCCGGGGTGCAGGGCTGAGCGATTTCAATATCCATAACGTCAATGGCAACGAAAAAGACTGAACCCCGCACGGACAAGCGGACGAAGGAGGTCGACTCCGACCCCGACCTGAATCGGTCGATGCTCCGATCCATGCTGCTCCAGCGTCGCTTCGAGGAGCGAACGGCGGAGGCGTATGCGGTTGGCCTGATTGGCGGCTTCTGTCACTTGTATATCGGACAGGAAGCGGTCAGCACGGGCACGATGAGCTTGCTGCGTCCCGATGATTACGTCATCACGACCTACCGCGATCATGGCCAGGCACTCGCGCGGGGGGTGCCGGCGCGATCGATCATGGCCGAGTTGTTCGGGCGCATCGACGGGTGCGCACGCGGCAAGGGCGGCTCGATGCACCTCTTCGACCGCAACACAAACTTCCTCGGCGGCCATGGCATCGTCGGCGGACACATCCCGATTGCCGCCGGTGTCGCCTTCGCTATCAAGTATCGCGGCGGCGACCAGGTCATCGTGTGTTTCCTCGGGGAAGCCGCAGTGAACATCGGCTCATTCCACGAGGCGCTGAACATGGCGGGCCTGTGGAAGCTGCCCGCAATCTTCATCATCGAGAACAACCGCTACGGCATGGGCACGGCGGTCGAGCGCGCGGCCGCGATCCACGACATCTACGAGCGAGGTGCGGCCTACAACATGGCGCGCGCCCAGTGCGACGGGCAGGACGTCTTCGCCGTGCGCGCAACGCTGACCGAAGCCATCGAGCGCGCACGCAAGGAACAGGCACCCACACTCATCGAGGCCCGGACGTATCGGTTCATGGGCCACTCGATGTCTGATGCGGTCAGTGGCACCTACCGCTCGAAGGATGAGCTCGACGAATACCGAAAGCGCGATCCGATCTCGCTGCTCCGTGCGCACATGCAGGAGCACAACGAGATCAGCGAAGACGAAATCCATACGATGGACGACGAGATCAAGGCCATCGTTCAGGATGCGTGGGATTTCGCGGAGAAGAGCCCGGAGCCGCCGCTCGAGGCGCTCTGGGAAGACGTCCTTGTGGACACGACGAGCTGATCGATGCCAGTCATCACATACCGGGACGCGCTGAATCAGGCACTGCGCGAAGAGATGCAGCGCGACGACCGCGTCTTCCTCATGGGCGAGGAAGTCGCGGTGTATCAGGGCGCGTACAAGGTCTCGAAGGGATTGCTCCAGGAGTTCGGCGAGATGCGGGTCGTGGACACGCCCATCACCGAGCTCGGGTTTGCGGGTGTCGGCGTCGGCGCGGCGATGGTCGGGCTTCGTCCCATCATCGAGTTCATGACCTGGAACTTCGCGCTGCTCGCACTCGACCAGGTCGTGAATTCTGCGGCCAAGATGCTGTACATGTCGGGGGGCCAGTATCCCATGCCGCTCGTCTTCCGCGGGCCGAACGGCGCGGCGTTGCAGCTGAGCGCGCAGCACTCCCAGGCGTGGGAATCGTGGCTGATGCACATCCCTGGTCTCAAGGTCGTCGCACCCGGCACGCCTTACGACGCCAAAGGCCTGCTCAAGTCCGCGATTCGCGATGACAACCCCGTCATCTTCCTCGAAGGCGAGATGCTCTACAACACCAAGGGCGAAGTGCCCGACGACGAGTATCTCGTCCCCATCGGCAAGGCCGAGGTCAAGCGCGTGGGCACGGACGTCTCGATCATCACGCACGGCAAGATGATCCTTACCGCGCTCCAGGTCGCCGAACAGCTCGAGAAGGAGGGTATCAGCGCCGATGTCGTCGACCTGCGTACTCTGCGACCGATGGACGTCGAGGCAATCGCAACGAGCGTATCGAAGACCAATCGCGCGGTCGTGCTCGAGGAAGGGTGGGAGCTGGCTGGTGCCGGTGCGCAAGTGGTGGACTTCATCCAGCGCGAATGCTTCGACGATCTCGATGCGCCCGTGATTCGTGTGCATCAGGCGGACGTACCGATGCCATACGCGAAGAACCTGGAAAGAGCGGCTAAACCCGACGCGGCCAAGACGATCGCGGCGGTGAAAAAGGTCATGTACCTGGAGTCGTAATGGCGACGAAAGTCGTGATGGAGGCGCTCTCGCCCACGATGGAAGAAGGGCGCCTCGTGAAGTGGCTCAAGAGCGAAGGCGACGCTGTCGTGAGCGGCGACGTGCTCGCCGAAGTGGAGACCGACAAGGCGGTCATGGAGCTCGTTGCGCGCGGCGACGGCGTGCTGCGCAAGCGGCTCATCGCCGACGGCGCAACGGCGCCGGTCGCGACGCTCATCGGCGTCATCGCGGGGGCGGATGAAAACATCGATGCGATGGTGGGTGGGGCTGCTCCTGCCGTCCCCGCCACAACTCCCGCAGCCGCGACCACGCCCGTAGCGGAGAAAGCTGACGCAACCCAACCTGAGCCCGCTGCAACTGCCCCTGTCGCGGCGGCGGCGGCTCCGGCGGCGGCGGCTCCGGCTGCTCCGGCTCCCGCAGGTGTGGCTGCGCCGGCAGCACCGCAGCCTGCAGGTAATGGCGGCGGACACCAACGATCGTCTCCGCTCGCCCGCCGGCTCGCGTCAGAGAAAGGCCTCGACCTTACCCGCGTGCAGGGCAGCGGCCCCGGCGGCCGCATCATCAAGCGCGACATCGAGGGCATCGCAGCCGGCGCGCAAGCTCCCGCCACCGGCGCGGCCGTCGCGGGTCAGCAATCGGCATCGCCCTTCGAGGACATTCCGCTCACGCAGATACGCAAGACCATCGCACGGCGGCTCTCCGAGTCCATCGGGCCCATCCCCACGTTCTATCTCACTGCGGAGCTCGACCTCACCCGCGTGACGGAGATGCGCGCGGCGATGCTCGAACTTGGCGACGAGTACAAGGTGTCCGTCAACGACATCCTGTTGAAAGCCGTCGCGACGGCGCTCTCGATGCACCCCGAGGTCAACGCGCACTGGATGGGCGACAAGATCCGCCGCTTCAGCAGCGTCAACCTCGGCATGGCGGTCGCCACCGACGATGGATTGATCGTCCCCGTGATCTTCGACGCACAGCGCAAGCGCATGAGCGAGATCTCACGCGAAGCGAAAGACCTCGCCAAGCGCGCACGCGAGCGCAAGCTCACGCCTGACCAATACACCGGCTCGACGTTCTCCGTCTCCAACCTGGGGATGTTCGGCATCGACCAATTCACCGCGATCATCAACCCGCCCGAGACCGCAATCCTCGCTATCGGCGTGGCCGAGGAGAAGCTCGAGCTGGTGGACGGTGAGGCGGTGTCCCGGATGAAGTTGCGCGTGACGATGAGCTGTGATCATCGCGCGATCGACGGTGCCGTAGGCGCCCGCTTTCTCCAGACTCTCCGGCGGATGATCGAAAACCCGCTCATGCTCGTCTTCTAGCAGGGTGCTAGAAAGGGCGTTTTTGCCGCAGATTCACGCAGATAAACGCAGATGAGAAGCTCCTGAGAG
>JBKJKH010000528.1:0-3933 GCA_046597595.1 Gemmatimonadaceae bacterium | reverse complement strand
GTCCTCGACGCACGACGCACGACTCACTACTGAGTCAGTGTTCCAACCTCCTGGCCGTGCTCCGGGCCCACCCGTACCGCCCGCTCCCGAAACGCAGGGGTTGGTCACGCGCCCTCTCGGAGAAAACCCGACTTTCAGGATGGAGACGAGCTAGCGCGCGCAGCGGCGCTGCCAATACGTTACCGCCTCATGGCCTACATTCCTCTGCGCTCCCTGCCGCCACGCCCCCAGGCCGCACTCGCGGACGGCTGGCTCAACGAGATGGATCACGCCCTCTCGGCAGCGGGCGACTACAACGTCCTCTGCCGCACGACGCTGTGCGCACTGGCCTATCCGGAGTATGCCGCCAACTGGGAAACGGCGGTTGCCGATACGGCGCTCTCGTCAGGCACGCGGCTGGCGCTGGCCGCGCTCGACCCGCGCAATGTCACGCTGGAGCCTGAATACTACGGAGAGTGTGACGACGCCAAGTTCCAGCGGGTCAAGCCGCTGCTCTGGCTCTGGTATTCCTTCGACCGGCTGCCACTGGCGGGACAGAACGTCGACATCGGCGTGCGCCTGCGTCGGATGCTGGCGCAGCGCATCTTCAAGCGATGCGGGGAGAACTTCAAGGCTTTTCACAGCGTCGAGTTCTCATTCGGTTACAACATGGACGTGGGCGACAACGTTGTCGTCCATCGCAATGTCCTGCTGGACGACCGGGGCGGAATTGTACTGGGAAATGGCGTGTCCATCAGCGACTACGCCAACATCTACAGCCACACGCACTCCATCGTCGAGCAGCGGGACGTCACCAACGCCGTAACGACGCTGGGTGATGGCGTGCGCATTACCTACCACGCCACGGTGCTCGCAGGGGTGCACGTCGGGGAGCAGGCGATGGTGGGAGCGAACGCGGTCGCGACAAAGGATGTGCGTCCATATCACGTCAACGTCGGGATCCCGGCGAAATCGGTGCGCGTCAAGCCGAACGCGCCCGTGGATGGGATGTCGGTGACGACGGTCAGGAAACCGGTGATACCGTAACGCTGGCCTGCCGCTGGCCTGCCGCTGGCCTGCCGCTGGATTGCCGCGGGCGTCACGGATCGTCGCGGATGCGGAGCGCGTCTTCCACGGCTCCTGCATCGCCGCTCGCAAGCAGTATCTCTATGTGCCGCAGCGCTTCGCGCTCGCGTGGCCACGCGAGGCGCTCCGCGGCGGCGGCGAGCGAGAGCCACTCACTGGCCTGGTGTTCCCCGCTCAGCGTCACACGAGCGTCCGCACTGACAAACGCCGCAAACACGAGCGCGATCTGCACTGTGCCGCGCGCGTTGAGGAAGAACGGATGCGCGGTGATGCTGTACAGCCGCTCCGGCTCGAGCCCCGTCTCTTCGCGCGCTTCACGACGCGCGGCATGGGTTGCAGGCTCCCCTGCCTCGATGCTGCCGTGCACGACCTCCCACGACCCGGGACAGCGTGTGCCGGCCGCGCGCTGCAGGGCAAGCACTTCGAGACGCTGCGCCACGTGCCTGAGGACGAACACGTCCACGACGCCCGCTTCGATGTGGATCACGAACCGCAGGTCCGTCGTTGGGGCAGGCTGAGCGCTAGACGCGCTTCAGCAACGCGTGCAACCTGGCGCTCAGGGCACGCGGCCGGAACGGCTTGGTCAGGAAGTCGTTCGCACCGAACTCGAAGACGCGGACTTCGCTATCCTCGTCGCCCTTCGCCGTCAGCACCAGAACCGGGATCTGAGAGGTCTGCTGCCGCGCGCGGAGATGGCTCAATACGCCATATCCGTCAAGGCGAGGCAGGTTGAGGTCGAGGACCAGCACGTCTGGTGCGGAACGGTCCACTTCGTCCAGTGCCTGCACGCCGTCTGCCGCCTCGATCACGTTGAACCCATCTCGCTCGAGCAGATCCTTGAGCACGCGACGGAGCGGTTCTTCGTCCTCGACGAGGAGAATTGTCATGCGCGTCGAGACTGCGGGCGGCACGACGGCGCCGCCTTTCTCGTCGAGGAGCTGGAACGCTTCCTCGGCCATGGGGTCACCCACCGCAGACATCGAGCGCGGCGTGTGGCGGAATGGCGCACCCGGCACGCGCAGGGGCTGCGCCGGCGGGGCATGCAGCGGCGCACGACCGTCGGGCGATTCCCGTACCGACGTGACCGTGCCGACGGCGTTGAACGAACCTGAGCTACGCCGCATCGACGATTCGCTCGGCACCTCGAGCACGCGCAACAGTTCGTCGAGGCTCGTGACGCCCGAACGCACATGCTGCATGCCGCTTTCCCACAGCGACTTCATGCCGCCTTCCTTGGCCGCATCACCTACTCGTTCCGGCGATTCTCCCGCCGCAATCCGGCGCTCGAGTTCGGGACTCGCTGTCATCACTTCCATGATTGCCAGCCGGCCACGATAGCCCGTCATGGCGCAATCCGGGCATCCCACTCCGCGATACAGCGGCGTGCCGGCCTGGAGCCAGCGCGTGATCCGGTCCGGCACCGACTCCATCCACAGTTCCCGGCACGAGAGGCAGAGGCGGCGGAGCAGGCGCTGCGCGACCACGCCCTTGAGCGACGCCGCGAGCTTGTAGCTCTCGATGCCCACATCCATGAGGCGCGCCACCGAACTGGCGGCATCAATCGTGTGCAGCGTCGTCAACACGAGGTGGCCCGTGAGTGATGCCTGGACCGCGATGCCCGCCGTCTCGCGATCACGCACCTCACCAACCAGCACCACGTCAGGATCCTGGCGGAGAATGGAGCGCAGCGCGCTCGCATACGTCAGCCCCGCCTTCTCGTTCACCTGTACCTGCACGATCCCCTGCAGGCGATACTCGACCGGATCTTCGATCGTGACGATGTTGACGCTCCGCTGCTGGATCTGGCGGAGAATCGAGTACAACGTGGTCGTCTTGCCCGACCCCGTGGGGCCCGTGACCAGCACCATGCCCTCGCGCAAGCCGAGCAGCTGGTGCAGGCGGTCGGTCTCATCCGGGTTGAGCCCCATTCCGTCCAGCGACAGCACCGTCGTGCGCTGGTCGAGAATTCGAATGACGACTTTCTCGCCGTTCGATGCCGGCAGCGTCGATACGCGAAGGTCCACGCGCACGCCGTTCACCGCGACACGTGCCCGGCCGTCCTGCGGACGCATACGGTCGGCGATGTCGAGCCCACTCATGATCTTGATGCGTGACACGAGCGGAATACCGGCGGCGCGCGGAAGGCTCATCACCTGCCGCAGGACGCCGTCGATACGATAGCGCACCGCGACGCCGCCCTCTTCCGGCTCGAGATGGATATCGCTCGCGCGCGACTGAATGCCCTCGGCGACGATGTGGTCGACCAGGCGGATGATCGGGCGCTCCGTCGCGCGGCCGGTGCCGAGACCCACGTCGCCCGGCTCGATCTCTTCCGAGATCGCCTGGATGTCGTAGTTGCCCGTCACCGTCTCGAGAATCTTCTCGACCGCATTCTCGGGGCGGTACAGCTCCTCGATCCGCTCGAGGATCTTGCCCGGCGCCGCGAGCGACATCCGGATCGTGCGGCCGAGCGCAAACGCCAGTGTGCGCTCGCAATCGAGATCGTGCGGATCGCTCGTGGCGATGTCGAGCACGGAATCTGAGATCGCGAGCGGCACGATGCGGTACTTCCGCGCGAGCTGCTCGGGAACCAGCTCGCGTGCCTGCGTGCTCACGATGCTCAGGTTCGCGATCTTCATGCGGAATCGCGACGCCAGCGCCGTCAGGATCTCATCGTCGGAAATCATCCCGCGACGGACCACCGTGTCCCAGTAGCTGTCCTGCGCGACGATCTTGAGCTGCGCGACGGCTTCCTTGTTCAGGAGGCCTTCGAGCGTTGGCAGAATCCAGTCGTCGCGGATCGTGCGGGCGGTCGCCATGCGTGCTACGCCATGCGTGCTAGAGGATTCCCCAGAATGCGGTGTTCAC
>JBKJKH010000515.1:0-2569 GCA_046597595.1 Gemmatimonadaceae bacterium | reverse complement strand
CTCTTCCCGAGAAGCGGGCGCCGCATACTCGGTCATCTGGCGCGCGTGTTTCTGCATGCAGGCCTCGATGCGCGGCAGGTTCTCCTTCGTCCACGCCACGGTGCGGGCGAGCCCGTCCTGCAGTGCCGTGCGCGCCTCGAAGCCAAGCTCACGCATCGCCTTCTCCGTGCTGCCGAAGCGCTTCCCGGAATTGTCCCAGTCGCGTCGCGGAAGGAGGCGGACGGGCGATGCGTTGCCGGTGAGCGCATTGATCTGTTCAGCCAGTTGCCGGATTGTCGTCTCCACTCCGGACGCGATGTTGTAGACATCGCCAGGCGCGCCGCGCAGCGCGCAGGCCATGAGCCCGCGGCAGATGTCATCGACAAAGATGAAGTCGCGCGATGACGATCCTTCAGCTTCGAGCGGGAGCGATTCCCCGGCCATCGACTTGTAGACAAACGTCGGCGTGACATTCCGCCACACCGTCGCGGGCGTTCCGCGCCACCGGCCTGCACCCAGGATCTCGCCGGGCCCGTAGACGTTCTGGAACCGGGCGCGCACGGTCGGCACCGCGTGGCGCGTGAAATAGTACAGCGCGTAGAACTCACCGACAATTTTGGAGATTGAATACGGGCTGTCCATGTGGAGGGAGATGGGTGCCTCCTCATCGGTCGCCTGTGCGTCGTCGTAGGTCTTCTCGGCGACGGCGCATCCCGCACCGGAATACACCAGCTTCTTCAGGCGGCCGAACGCCTTCACGCGCTCCAGCAACTTCAGCGTCGTGAGCTGGTTGTGCTCGTGATCCGCGATCGGATCGTGAATCGAGCTCTGGTTGCCGTGGTACGTGCTGAGATGGAAGATGTAGTCGAATTCGTCGTGCACCGTGGCCAGCACCGCGTCGTCGGCGATGGATCCTTCCGTGAACGACACCCGCGGATCCACAGGAATGTTGCTGCGCTCTGCCGAGAGCAGGTTGTCCACGACGCGGACCTGCGCGGCGCCGTCGGCAAGCAGGAGGCGGACGAGGTTGCTGCCGACGAAACCCGCACCGCCCGTCACCAGCACGGTCGCCCCGGAAAAGTTCTGCGTCGTGTCCACCATCACTCCGTATTCTGCTTCAGGTGCGTGAAGGTCTGGCTGATGCCATGCTGGCGATAGTAGTCGATCGCCATCCGGACGCCTTCCTTCAGCGAGGTCTTCGGCTTCCAGTCAAAGTCCTTCTGCGTCTTGCTCGGATCGAGCAGGATGGAGAACACGTCATCGGGGTTGCGTTCGCGCACCTCGACCGCGGGGAGGTCCAGCTGCATCGCGCCGACGGTCTCGTCGTACAGCTCCTTGATGGCGTAGTCGCCGCCGGTGGAGATGTGGTAGTACCCCTGGTCGCCCTTGCCGTCGATCGCCCGCTCGACGACATCGACGAGGTCGTGCACGTAGATGAAGTCGCGCCGCGTGTTCATCGCGAAGCACTTCTTTCCTTCGGAGAGCCGCTGGAAGAACGTGGGCAGCGGGCCTGACAGGTTCCGCGGACCATACGCGTTCGCCAGGCGAAAGCTGAGGAACTCCGTGCCGCCCAGCGCGACGTAGCTCTCGCCTGCGGTCTTGGAGATCGCATAACTCGACCCGTCGGCGCGAATCGGATGGCTCAGCGTGATCGGCTGCTCCAGCGGCGACAGTCCATAGCACAGCGCGGTCTGGAAATAGATCAGGCGCCGTGCACCGGCATCCTTGGTGGCCTGCGACACGTTCGCGCTGCCCCAGACGTTCGTGCGGGCATCCTCGACCCAGTCGGTGGGATCCTTGTAGCTCGCGGCGGCGTGCACCACGACCGTTGGGGCGAACGCCTTGAAGGTGCGATCGACCAGGTCGCGATCGGCGATCGTGCCCTCGACCACCGTCAGCTTCGGATGGGATGACAGGTTGTCGCGCCGCCCGGTCGCATAGTTGTCGATGACGAGCACTTCGTCGCCCCGCGCCAGCAGACGGTCGGCCAGGTGAGAACCGATGAACCCGGCCCCGCCAGTGATCAGAACTTTCACGTACGCTCTCCTGAAGAATTCAAGGTCGGGCCCGCGTTGCTACGGGCCTGGTGAAACCTAGCGCCTGCATGTGCTGGCATCCGGCGCCGGCGCCTAGACCGCCACCGTCGCGTCCTCGGCGATCAGCGCGCGAAAGGCCGCGTGCTTATCGTGAAATTCCTGCTGCCAGAGTTCCAGGGACAGCAGGCCCCAGATGTTGCGCCCAAACTTCGACTCGCGTCCAACGTTCTCGAGCACCTTCCGGTTGTCCACCAGCGGCCGCTCCAGTGCCGCGCGGGAGGACAGGACGTCCCGCACGAAGTCATGCGCGTCCCCGCGCACCCAATCGGTGAGCGGAGTCGGAAATCCCATCTTGTCCGTGCGCTGCGCCACCGAATCGGGCAGCACGCGGCCCATCGTGCTCTTGAAGAGATGCTTGAGATGGCCGTCCCGAAACTTCACGTCGGCCGGAATCGTCGCTGCGAACTCGACCAGTGGATGATCGAGCAGGGGCACCCGGCTTTCGAGCCCATGCGCCATGCTGACCCGGTCTTCCACCTGGAGCAGCGCGGGCA
>JBKJKH010000370.1:0-3847 GCA_046597595.1 Gemmatimonadaceae bacterium | reverse complement strand
GATATTTCCGACCCGCAGGAGGTGATCGCGCGCGCCAAGGCGCTCAGCGTCGAACTCGGCACCCCGATCACGCCTGGCTTCGAGGCCCTGGTTTTCAAAGCCTCGCGCGGCATCGAGGACATCTACGAACTGACCTACATCCGCAAGGATGGGACCCGCTTCCCCGCGGTCGTCTCGGTCACAGCGTTGCGCGACGATCAGGACGCGATCATCGGCTACCTGCTGATCGGCACCGACAATACCGCGCGCAAGCAGGCGGAAGCGGCGCTGCTCAAGGCGGGCGCCCTGCAGAGCGCCATTTTCAACAGCGCCAATTTCTCGAGCATCGCCACGGACGCGAAGGGCGTCATCCAGATCTTCAACGTCGGCGCCGAGCGGATGCTGGGCTACAAGGCCGCCGACGTGATGAACAAGATCACCCCGGCCGATATTTCCGACCCGCAGGAGGTGATCGCGCGCGCCAAGGCCCTGAGCACCGAGCTGGCCACCACTATTACGCCTGGCTTCCAGGCCCTGGTTTTCAAAGCCTCACGCGGCATCGAGGACATCTACGAACTCACCTACATCCGCAAGGACGGGACCCGCTACCCCGCGGTCGTCTCGGTCACAGCGTTGCGCGACGATCAGGACGCGATCATTGGCTACCTGCTGATCGGCACCGACAACACCGCGCGCAAGCAGGCCGAAGCTGCGCTGCTCAAGGCAGGCGCACTCCAGACGGCAATCTTCAACAGCGCCAACTTCTCGAGCATCGCCACTGATGCCAAGGGCGTGATCCAGATCTTCAACGTCGGCGCTGAGCGGATGCTGGGCTACACGGCCGCCGACGTAACGGACAAGATCACCCCGGCTGACATCTCTGATCCGCAGGAGGTGATCGCGCGCGCGATTGCGCTGAGCGTGGAGCTCGGCACCCCGATCACGCCGGGCTTCGAGGCGCTCGTGTTCAAGGCCTCGCGGGGAATCGAGGACATCTATGAGCTGACGTACATCCGGAAGGACGGGAGTCGATTCCCGGCGGTCGTGTCCGTGACCGCGTTGCGCGACGCACAGGACGCGATCATCGGCTACCTGCTGATCGGGACCGACAACACCGCGCGGAAGCAGGTCGAGGAAGAGCGAATGAAGCTCGACCAGCGGCTGCGCGACCAGCATTTCTACACCCGCTCGCTGATTGAATCCAACATCGACGCGCTGATCACCACCGATCCGCGCGGGATCATGACCGACGTCAACAAGCAGATGGAGGCGCTCACCGGCTGCACTCGTGACGAGCTGATTGGCGCGCCGTTCAAGAAATTCTTCACCGACTCCATGCGGGCAGAGGCAGGCATCAACCGTGTGCTGAGCGAAGGGAAGGTGACCAACTACGAGCTGACCGCCCGCGCTCGAGATGGAATGCTCACCGTCGTGTCGTACAATGCCACGACATTCTACGATCGTGATCGAAGCCTTCAGGGCGTCTTTGCCGCTGCACGGGACATCACCGAGCAGAAACGCTTCGAGCAGACGCTCCAGAAGAACCTCGAGCTGGAAGATGCGAGCCGCATGAAATCGGAGTTTCTCGCGAACATGTCGCACGAGCTACGCACTCCGCTGAACGCCATCATAGGCTTCTCGGAAGTGCTCATGGACGGCATGGTCGGCGACATGCCGGAGCAGCAACGCGGATTCATCAGCGACATTTTCAGCAGCGGCAAGCATCTCCTGTCGCTCATCAACGATATTCTCGACTTGTCCAAGGTCGAGGCGGGCAAGATGGTGCTCGACCTCGAGCCGGTTGAGATGTCATCACTCTTCGCGAACAGCTTGTCGATCATCCGGGAGAAGGCCGCGGCACGCCGGATTCGGCTGTCGCTCGAAGCCACTCCGCAGTTGGGGCTGATAGAAGCGGACGGGCGAAAGGTGAAGCAGATCGTCTACAACCTCCTGTCCAATGCGGTCAAATTCACGATCGAAGGCGGACACGTAACCCTGCGCGCGGGCCGCGTTCCTCGCTCTGACGTCGGCCGAATGTCCGGTCTCTGGCGCGGCCGCGCCTTTCCCGCACCGCACAATGATTTCGCGGAGTTTCTCGAGATCAGTGTCACCGATAGCGGCATCGGCATCTCGCCCGACGGGCTCGATCAACTCTTCAAGCCGTTCAGCCAGATCGACAGCGGTCTTGGACGAAAGTTCGAGGGCACTGGGCTGGGCCTGGCAATGGTGAAGCTGCTCGCCGAGCTGCACGGCGGCGCCGTCGCCGTTGAAAGCGCCGTCGACGAGGGCTCATGCTTTACGGTCTGGCTGCCGCTGCGTCCCGTGGAGGTGGTCACTCCAAACGCCAGGGCGCCCGGTGCGCTCCACCTGCCCACGATAACCGGCGTGCGGACCGCGCTGGTGGTGGAGGACGACCTCAAGTCGGCGGAGCTGATCCGAATGCGACTCGAGGAAGAGGGCTTTCACGTCGTGCATGCGACCTCTGCGGAGGAAGCGCTTACGCTCGCGGTGCGACAGCCGCTGTCCCTGATTACGCTCGACATCATGCTGCCGCACATGGACGGCTGGGCGCTGCTCAGCCGCCTCAAGCGGATTCCGGATCTTCGGCGCATTCCTGTGGTGATCATGTCCATTGTCTCCCCAAACAGGAATGCGTTCGCGCTGGGCGCCACGGCGGTCATGCAGAAGCCTGTTTCGCGCCAGGAGCTGTACGAGTCGCTGGTCGACCTCGGCCTCTTGCCCGTCGCGGAGGGCCGGACGCTGACGGTACTGGTGGTCGACGACGACCACGACGCGGTCGAGCTGATCGCTGTCCGGATGCTCGGCCTCGCCAGCACCGTGCTGCGCGCGTACGGCGGTGCGGAGGCGATCGCGGCCGCGAGAAGGGATCTGCCGGACCTCATCGTGCTCGACCTGATGATGCCCGACGTCAACGGCTTCGATGTCGTGGAAGCGCTCAATGAATGTCCCGACACCGCGCGCATTCCGATCCTCGTCGTGACCGCAAAGCGCATCACCGCCGAGGATCGCGCGAAGCTCACCGGCTATGTCACCGCGATCGTGGAGAAGGGCGACTGTGACCAGGATCGTTTCATATCCGAAGTCCGGCGCGCAATGTCGGGACGTGTGTTGGTGTCGTGAGATGGCACGGGTGCTGATCGTCGAGGACAATTCCACCAACATGACGCTAGCCGTGTTCCTGTTGCAGTCGGCGGGTCATTCGGTACTGACTGCAACTGATGCAGAGGCGGGACTCACGTTGGCGCGCGCGGAACAGCCCGACCTGATCCTGATGGACATCCAGCTTCCGGGCATGAACGGCCTCGAAGCCTGTGCGCTGCTCAAGAAGGATGAGACCACGCATTCAATCCCCGTCATCGCGCTCACGGCCCTGGCGATGAAAGGCGATGAGGAGCGCATCCGCGCCGCGGGGTGCGATGGGTATATCGCGAAGCCGCTCCGGTATCAGGAATTCCTCGCGACCATCGGCGCGCAACTGGCGCTCGAGGCGCCGCAGGTCGACTCCGAATAGCTCCCCCGCTGGAAGTCCCGCCAGCTTCACCCGCGGGTGCGATACGGCGTTGACGTCTACAGCATCCGGAAGAAGAGCCCGTACATCCGCTCGAGCACTTTGTGCTTGAACGGGCGCGCGAGATGCTTCTCGAGCGTGATTTCCTCCGAAAACTTCAGGTCATCGGTGAAGATCCGCTCCATTTCCGCGCCGAAGGCACGGTCGTGCACGAGGAGCACAGTCTCATCGTTGAAGCTCAGTGAGCGGTTGTCGAAGTTCAGGCTCCCCACCGCGCCAAACACGCCGTCCGTGAGCAATGACTTCGCGTGCATCATCGACGGCTGGTATTCGTAGAAT
>JBKJKH010000557.1:0-4300 GCA_046597595.1 Gemmatimonadaceae bacterium | reverse complement strand
CGCTCGGGATGACTACATGTGCAACTTTGCGTTGGCAATTCCGTAGAGATTCAGACAGTATTCGGGGCGAATCATGCAACAGAGTCAAGCCGCGCGGGATCTCGCTCGCGAACAGGTGCGCGAGCAGGTACGGCAGCAGATACGCGAAGTGCGCGATCAGGTGAGAGAAGGAGTGCGTCACACCGTGAGAGGCCAGCCGCAGGTCGTTGTCGAGCAAGTGCAGCCCCCGCTGCTGCCGGACGCGCCTATTGCACCCCAGGCGCCTATCGGGCCTGTGATCGCAGGCCCGTCCGGGGAGCCGACCATCACGGTGCGGACACCCGGCAATGACCTTCCGGACATTCCACCGCAGGTCGCCGACATCAGTATCGCGTTCTTTGCGATGGTTGCGGTCTGCGTGGTCGGCTGGCCTCTTGCGCGTGCCATTGGGCGGCGCATCGAGCGGCGGCCCCAGGTGTCGGCGATTCCCGCGGAGACGAGCGCGCAACTGCAGCGCATCGAACATTCCGTTGAGGCGATGGCGATAGAAGTGGAGCGTATTTCCGAGTCCCAGCGATTTCTCACGCGCCTGCAGACCGAGCGCAAACCCGTCGTCATTCCTTCCACGCCGGGCAGAGGATGATGCCACACGGATTTCGCCTTGTGCTCGCATTGGCCGCCCTCACGGCGTGCGGCAGCGCACTCGAGTCGCTGCCAGTGTTCAGCGTGACGGTCGCGGGATCTCCGCTGACGATCGGCGTCGGACAGACGACGCAGCTCGTCGCCTCGGTGCGCGACGTCAATGGAGTCGTTGTCAACTCGACAGTGCGCTGGACTTCGCTCGCGCCGACGATCGCGTCGGTTGATTCCGTGAGCGGACTGGTCAGGGGCGTCGCAGCAGGCAGCGCGACGATCCGCGCGCGCTCAGGCACCGTGGACGGGACAATCGTTGTCAGCGTCCAGTAGCCTGCCGGGCGCCGAACTGATCGAAGCCGGGCTGCGCGACCTTTCCCGCGGCGCGGAAACCGTGGAGTCCCTGCTGGTATCGATCGCCGCGCAGCGCCTTCGATCCCTCGGTCTGGACGTGCCGCCAGCGATCGCGGACGCCGAGTTGCGACTGTATCATCAGCTCGCGGCAATGCACGGAGCGGCAGCCCATTCGCGCTACAACGCGCTGGTGCGACGCCTGGTGAGCTTTCAGCGGGCGGCGGCGTGCGCGAGGTAGCGGACACGGCACGGATCGAAGCCTTCCTCGCTGCACTCGCGCGCGAAGCGCTGCAGGATACCGACGTATTTCTGGTCGGTGGAACATCGGCGGTCCTGATTGGCTGGCGCGCGTCGACGATTGACATCGACCTCGTCATGCGTCCCGAGTCGGACGAAATGCTGCGCGCGATTCCGGCGCTCAAGGAGCGTCTGCGCGTGAACGTGGAGCTGGCATCGCCTGATCAGTTTATTCCAGTGCCTCCGGGTTGGGAGGAGCGCAGTCCGATCATCACCAGGATCGGCCGCGTCACGTTTCGTCACTACGACTTCTGCGCTCAGGCGCTGGCGAAGATCGAGCGGGGGCACGGCCGTGACGTGGCGGATGTGGAGGCGATGCTCGATCGAGGCTTGATCACTGCCGCTCAGGTTCGCGCGATGCTCGCGAGCGTGGAACCCGAGCTGTATCGATTCCCCGCGATTGATCCACCGTCATTCCGTCGAGCGGTTGATGCGGTGTTCCCACCCTGACGAGCGACTACACTGACTGGCGCGCGACCAGGTGGTGACGTTGAGCTGGAGTCCTTCTACATGATGATGTCGGACATCCCGTTTGGAACGATCGACTGGAACGCGGTCGAGAAGACCGAGCATCCTGGCGAGACCGGCAAGGCGTACTGGCGCACGCGCGAGTTTGGCGGCATCCGTGTTCGAATGGTGGAGTACACGCGTGGTTATCTGGCGGATCACTGGTGCAACAAGGGCCACGTGCTGCTCTGCCTGGAGGGCGAGCTGGTGACCGAGCTTGCCGACGGCCGGACGTTTGTGCTCATGCCCGGGATGAGTTATCAAGTCGCTGATAACACTGCGGCGCATCGTTCGTCCACGTCGATCGGCGCGAAGCTGTTTATCGTGGATTAGGATTTGTCAGTCAACCACAGAGGCCATCTCCAGGCGGGGAACGTCTCGTGAGCACACGGATGACGCTGAACCCCCGCTAACACCGCACGCGTGTTGCTTCACCCGCTGGCTATTGCCAACACCGCCGAGGAGTCGATGCGCCCGTTTGTAATGTTCCCGTATCTCATCGCTTCCCTCAGTTTGCTTTCGGCATCCGCGGCGGCTCAGGCAGAACGCGGCCGCCGGCCCAACATTGTTCTCATCATTACAGACGATGTGGGCTACGGCGATATTGGCAGCTATGGAGCGCCGGATATCCGCACTCCGCATATCGATGGTTTGGCCCGCGACGGTGTGCGCCTAACGGACTTCTACGCCAACGCGCCGTGGTGTACGCCGACCCGCGCGGGGCTCATTTCCGGCAGATACCAGCAGCGTTTCGCCCTCGAGCAGCCGCTCGGGAGTGCGTCGACGCCGGCGGCCGAGGTGGGGCTCGCGTCTACCGGCAGTTCCCTCCCCCGGCTCTTGAAGAATATCGGCTACGCGACCGCGCTCATCGGCAAATGGCATCTTGGCTACAAACCGGAGTTCAGTCCCGACGCCCATGGCTTCGACCACTTCTTTGGATTCAAGAGCGGATACATCGACTACTACACGCATACCGGAGGAGACGGTCTACCGGATTTGTTCGAGAACGCGGTGCGTGTGACTGTCCCCGGCTACATGACAGACCTGATAACCGAACGGTCGGTGAAGTTCATACAGGGGAGCGCGCGGCGACCGTTCTTCGTCGAAGTGGCATACAGCGCACCGCATTGGCCGTATCAGCGTCCGGACAATCCATCGCGAGCGCGCGGCAATGCCCGCCATCTGCTGGCGCATGACGACTCGACCAGCACGCGCGCCGACTACGTCGCCATGCTCGAACGGGCGGACATCGGTGTCGGACGAATCCTCGCGGTAATCGACAGTCTCGGGTTACGGGAGAACACGCTCGTCATCTTCACCAACGACAACGGCGGTGAGTGGTTGTCCCGCAATGCGCCTTTCTTTCACCTGAAGGGCACGTTGTGGGAAGGCGGCATTCGGGTGCCGACGATCATGCGGTGGCCGGGACGGTTGCCCGCCGGCAAGGTCTCGTCGCAGACGGCGATCACGATGGACCTGACCGCTTCGATCGTCGCCGCCGCACGTGCGCCACTGCCGGCGAACGCCCGATACGAAGGAATCGACCTGTTGCCTGTTCTTGCGGGTCGAACCCCGGAGGTCGAGCGAACATTGTTCTGGCGCAATACTTTCGCCGGACACTTCCAGCGCGCCGTCCGTCAGGGAGACTGGAAGCTGCTTCGCGACGGCGCCAATACGATGGTGTTCAACCTGAGGGCGGATCCAGGCGAGCGGAATGATCTCGCGGCGCAACGATCAGACATCGCGCAGCGACTCTGGCCGCTCCTCGCGGCGTGGGAGAAAGATGTCGACGGTGAAGCAAAGCGTTCAACGCCGCCACTTCCGGCGCATTAGTCCACGGTGAGTTTTCGGTAAATCAACTGGTTGGAGCTTCTTCTCCGTGCCCTCTGCGTCCTCTGCGGTGAAAACGCGAGGCTTTCACCCTCGGATGATTCCAGGATCGACGCGTTTCGGTGCCGAGCGGGCGCATGACGCGATAGAGCAAGCGTTCTCGATCCAGATGCTGCCATGAAGGCGAAAGCTCAGCTATCATGTTCTCAAATGTTTTCCCAGAAGAAGTGATGGTTCGAGCATTCTTCCTCCTTGCGCTTCAGCAGGGCGCTGCCTCGCCGGTTGCGCCTTCTCCGACCATCGCGGTTGCGCGCGTCGAGGGGAAGATCGCGATCGACGGCGTACTGGCGGACACCGCATGGCAGCGCGCCGCGCGTCTTACGGGCTTTCATCAGTACGAACCGGTCGACGGGCGCCCGGCCGAGGAGCGCACCGAGGTGCTGGTGTTCTACTCGAAGGACGCACTCCACTTCGGGATTATCGCGCACGCCAGGAATCCTTCCACCGTCCGCGCGACACTCGCCGATCGCGACAACATCGAGACCGACGACCGCGTCATCCTGTTCCTCGACACCTTCAATGACCGGCGGCGGGCGTTCATCTTCGGCGTCAACCCGTTAGGCGTGCAACTCGACGGCGTGCGGACCGAGGGAGCGGTGAGCGCCGGCAACATCTTCGGCGGCAGCATCGACTACAGCCC
>JBKJKH010000563.1:0-5117 GCA_046597595.1 Gemmatimonadaceae bacterium | reverse complement strand
TGCGCGCCGCCTCCTCCGCGATGCCCGCGACGACGCCATCGCGCGCAGCGACGTCTCGGCCGAGCAGCGTGCGTGGTTCCGCATGCGCTACGCCGAGATGGAGTTGCGCGCCGGACGACCACGCACTGCGCGCGCGGAGCTCGAGGCGGCCATTGCCGAGCGTCCGGACGATCCACGCCTCCTCGCTGCCCTTGCGCGGCTCGCCATCGCGCGCGGTGAGCCGCGCGAAGCGATCGAGTGGGGCGAACGTTCCATCGGCATCGTGCTCGATCCCGCCCTCCTGGGGTTGCTCGCCGATGCGAGCCGCCTGATTGGAGATTCCGCGAAGAGTGCTGAGTACGACGCTGCGATGAGGGTTGCCGTCGCGGGGCAGCCAGGCGCGTTCCATCGTGCCTGGAGCCTGCACCTGCTCGATCGCAACCAGGACGTGCCCGATGTGCTCGCACGCGCCCAGGCTGAGCTGCGCGAGCGGCCGGATGTCTACGGATGGGATGTCTACGCCTGGGCGCTGCACAAGTCGGGGCGCAATCGTGAGGCGCTCGATGCGGCGACACAGGCGCTTGCGCAGCGCACGGTTGATCCCGTGTTGTATCGGCATGCGGCAGCTATCGCGAAGGCCGCGGGCCGTGAGTCGCTTGCGCGCAGCTATGCGCTGCGTGCGAAGCATCTCGGAGGGGCGTCGTGAGCGAGCTGTTTGTCTTTGGCGAGCTCGGGCTCCGGCATATCCTCGATCCACGCGGCCTCGACCACGTGCTTTTCGTGATCGCGCTCGCCTGTGGATATCGTGCGCGTGAATGGCGCGCCCTGCTCTGGGTCGCGAGTGCGTTCACGCTGGGGCATTCTGTCACGCTTGCCCTCGCAGTGACTGGCCTTGTCGTTTTTCCCGCCCCCATCATCGAACTGTTGATCCCCGTCACGATTGTCGTGACCGGCGTCCATGGGATGCTCGTTGCACCACGCGTGACGGGCAAGGAGCGGTGGATCCGGCCCGCCATGGCCGGCGCCTTCGGACTCATTCACGGTGCGGGTTTCGCGAACTACCTGCGTAGCATGTTCGTGGATGATGTGACCGTTCCCCTGCTCGGCTTCAACCTCGGGCTGGAGCTGGGTCAGCTCGTCGTGATCGCAGCGGCACTTGCCGCCTTTGCTCTTGCCGATGCGTGGCTGGCTCGCGTGCGGCTGCGCGGCGTCGCGCCAGTCCGCGTGCGAGGTCTGGCGGTCTCACTGGCTGTCACGCTCGTTGCGATGGTGTGGACAGTGGAGCGCATTCCCTGGTAGCCTGCCTGCGTCACGTCGCGATAATTACCGCGCTCTCCCTCGGTCCAGCGGCCGTGGCGCGTGCGCATCCCCTGCACACGACGCTCACCGAGATCCGCATGGTGCCTGGGGCGCGTGGCCAGGTCGCGGAGCTTCGGGTCCGCGCATTTGTGGATGACTTCTCGCGCGCCGTCGCGATGTTTGCGGGGCGCAGCGCACCGCGCGATTCATCGGTCGTGCCGGCAGAAGCGGCGCGCTATCTCGGGGCGCACATCAGGGTCACCGATGCGCGTGGCAGGGCGCTTCAGCTGCAGTGGTGCGGAATGCGCACGGAGCGTGGCGTCGTCTGGGCATGCATTCGCACCGTCGCGCCGGTTGCGCTCCACGCGCTCGTGCTGCGGCAAACGACGCACATGGAACTCTTCACCGATCAGGTGAATCTCGTGCAGGTCTTTGATGGCAGCCGGCGAGTCAGCCACCTGTTTGTGCGTGGCGGCAGTCCGAAAAAGCTGACCTGACCCTAATCGTTCTTCATCACGCCGCCTCGCTTCATCACGAATCGCACGCGCCGCATGGCGGTGATGTCCTCCAGTGGGTTGCCCCATACCGCGATGAGATCCGCCTCGAGCCCGGCCGCGACGGCTCCAATGCGATCATCGAGGCCCATTGAGCGCGCATTCAGCGAAGTTGCCGCCATGAGCGCGTGCATCGGCGACTCGCCGGCGTCCTGCACCCTGCACATGAAATCGTCCGCATTCTTCCCCGCGGCGCCCGCAACCGCGTCGGTGCCGTAGACGACGTTCAGCCCCTTCGTGGCCAGCGCGCGTCGAATGCCCTGCACCGCTACGGGAATCATCTCGCGCATGATGGAAAAGCCCGCGTCGTTGTAGCTGCCGATCCCCTCATACTTCGCGCGATTGTCGAGATAGTTGCGGAAGATCAGCGAGCACTGTGGATCGAACCAGGTGCCGCGAGCCGCCATCAGGTCCAGTGATTCCTGCGTGGCGAAGAGGCCATGCTCGACCTGCGAGCATCCCGCCCGCGCAGCGGCTTCCACGCTTCCTGCGCTGTGTGCATGCACCAGGGTCCGAAGCCCAAGCCGCTTCGCCTCGCCGCACGCCGCTGCAAGCTGTGCGTCACTCATCGTCTGCGTTCCTGCTTCGCGAATGCTCTTCGAGGCAAAGATCTTGATGACGTCCGCGCCAGCTGCGGCGCGCTCGCGTACGATCTCGCGCAGCCGCTCCGGATCTGCGCTCGCGTCGAACAGCGGTTCCAGGGACGTCAGGATGCGCGGACCCGGAAGCCCCTGCGTCTCGATCCAGTCGCGAAGATCCGCATCCTCTGCGGAACCCGGGCTCTGGATCGTCGTGAAGCCGGCCATCAGCGTCGCATACGCATTTGCCGCAGCCGACAGGAGCCCCTGCCCTGCGGTCTCGCCATCAGCGGGCGTATGCAGCCTGCCCTGCCGGTTGAAGTGCCACCAGACGTGGGCGTGCGCGTCAATCAACCCGGGCAGGAGCGTCATGCCGGCGAGGGAGTACACGCGCACGAACCGCACGTCCGTCGCCGCGCTGCGCGCGCGTACCGCCTGGATGCGTCCGTCGCGGACGACCACTTCGTGATTCCTGAGCACGGCGCCGCGACCATCGATGATCCGGTCGGGGCGCAGGATGATCGTGGACGCCGGCTGCGCATCCGTAGTGCCCGGCGCGATGAGCACCAGCGCGAGGGCGAGCACACATGAAGGCTTTCGCATGACCGCGAATATGCAGCCGCGGGCACGCCTTCGCATCCTCCCGCCTACAGTAGCGCCGCGCGCACCGCCGCCACGAGGCTCTCGGAGGTGAAGGGCTTCGGAAGGAACGGGAATTCGTCCGTGTTCACGCCGCGCTGCACCACGTCCTCATCGGTGTACCCGGACGTCAGGATGACGCGCGCCGACGGACAGACGCGCTGCAACGCCACACGCAGCTCCGCGCCACCCATCACCGGCATCACCACGTCACTCAACACCACATCGATGCAATCGGGTCGCGCCTTCGCAATGCTCAGTGCCTCGGCGCCGTGGCGTGCCTCGAGCACCGCGAACCCCTGCTTCTCGAGGATGCGACGCACAAGACCGCGCACGGCGTCCTCGTCTTCCACCACGAGGACTGTCGCGCCCGTTCGCGCCGCGACAGGTGCGAGAAACGCGTCGCGTTCCGGCAGAAGCGCGACATGCTCCGGCACGTCTGAGGTCCGAGGGAGCAGGACCGTCACCACCGTGCCGCGCCCGACTTCGGTCTCCACGTACACATAGCCACCGGACTGCTTGACGATGCCATACACGGTCGACAGGCCGAGGCCGGTGCCCTTCCCGACCGCTTTCGTCGTGAAGAACGGCTCGAAGATGTTCGCCATCACCTCCGGCGTCATCCCACTGCCGGTGTCGGCAACGGAAATCGCCACGAACTCGCCGGGCTGTGACCCGCGATTCACACTCACGAACGCCTCGTCGATGACGACGTTTGCGGTCGCGATGGTCAACGTCCCGCCAAGCGGCATCGCGTCACGCGCGTTCACTGCAAGATTCACGATGACCTGCTCGATCTGCCCCGGGTCCGCGATCACCATATGAATGGCGGGGGAGAGGCGCAGCGCCAGCAGCAGGTCCTCGCCAAGAAGGCGCTGCAGCATCCGGTGGATGCCTCCCACCACTTCGTTCAGGACGAGCGGCTGGGGATGGAGAATCTGGCGACGGCTGAACGCGAGCAGCTGGCGCGTAAGCGCACCGGCGCGTGTGCCGGAGCGCTGAATTTCCAGCACATCCTCGTACCGCGGATCATCAGGAGGGATTTGCGCCAGCAGGCTTTCCGCATGCAGCTGCACCGCCGTGAGAATGTTGTTGAAATCGTGCGCGATCCCGCCCGCCAGCCTGCCAATTGATTCCATGCGCTGCGCCTGCCTGAGGTGCACCTCACTCTGCCGGAGTTTCTCATCAGCATCACGACGCTCACTGATGTCGCGCGCAATACCAAGATACTCGCCGGTGGGCAGGCGCTTGGAGGCAATCTCCGCGCAGAACGTACTGCCATCCTCGCGCCGCATCTCGCGCTCGCGGCGCAGCACTTCGCCCGCATCGAGTCGCTCGAACAACAACGGCTGCCGATCGAACTCCCCCGCCACGAGCGTTTCGGCGATGGATCGGCCGATGAGCCATTCGCGCGTCGTCCGCAGCATTCGGCAGGTCGTATCGTTGACGACGCGAATGATCAAGTCTTCGCCGAAGACGATGATGCCGTCGGTGGACTGCTCCATCAGTGTCCGGTAGCTCAGCTCGCTCACGCGCAGTGCGGCTTCCGACTGGCGCAGCACGTCGGACATTGCCTCCATCATCAGCGCGCGCGTCTCCGCGAGCCGCCGCCGCCGCCAGAGGTATCCACCAAGCGCCAGCAGCGCGAACAGGAGGACACCCGACGCGATGTGCAGATAGTTGGGCCTGGCCGCAAACTCCATATCGGCAGCCTCGCGTGGCGCGAGCCGATAGCCGGGATCTCGTGAATTTTCCGGCGTTCGCTGGGCCAGGACCGCCACCATCCGCAGCCTTCCGCCACGCATTATCAGCGCGGCGGTGTCAGGATTGATGAGCATTCGCTGGGGAATACGCACCGGAATCTCGCCCGTCCGATCGCGGAACTGGAACACCTGGGTGTCGCTCTCCACGTACCCACGCAAGTCACCTTCTACGCGCACCAGCTGGCTGAGCCATTTCTTGCCCAGCAGGTCCGCGACCAGCACATCGTGAATGGGAGGCATGGGCCTGCGACCGACGAGGCGCACTTCGGTCACCCGCAATTCCTCGGCGCCTCGGTTGACCTCGA
>JBKJKH010000456.1:0-3143 GCA_046597595.1 Gemmatimonadaceae bacterium | reverse complement strand
GATGGCACTGCTGTGGCGATGGGTCGCGATTGGTCGCCACCTGTACGAGAGCCTCGTCAGCCGGTACTGGCCGAGTGTGCGTGGCGACGTACGTGCGCTCTTCGTCGGGTCCGAGTCGTCGTATCGTGCGGCCACGGAGAACACGCCCGAAGCGCACGCTCCCCGGCTCGTCGGCTTCGTGTCGCTCGCGACCGTGGCGGCACCCAACGCCCTGGGGACCGTGAGCGAACTGCCGACGATTGCCGCCTCACAGAACGTCGAAGCCGTCCTCGTCGGCGATCCGCTGGAAGAGGAGGATCTCCTCACCGTGCTGGATCTTGCGCTCGCATCGGGATGCTCGCTGCTGTACCCCGCGCGATCAGTAGGCATCGCCGGTGTGCGCCGGAACATGGTGTGGCGGCAGGACCAGCCGTTCTTCGAGCTCGGCACGCCCGCCTTGCGGGGACAGGAACTGTTCCTCAAGCGCCTGCTCGATTTCTGCGGAGCTGGAATAGGTCTCGTGCTCACGGCGCCGCTCTTCGCGGTCGTTGCCTTGATGATCAAGCTCGATTCACCCGGGCCCATTTTCTTCCTGCAGTATCGCGCGGGCATGTTCGGAAGGCGCTTCCACATGCTGAAGTTCCGCACGATGCGACACGGTGCCGATGCGGAGAAGCAGACCCTCGCGCACCTGAACATTACCGGCGACCCGCGCCTCTTCAAGATTGCCGAGGACCCTCGCACGACGCGCCTCGGCCGCTGGTTGCGCCACTGGAGCCTGGACGAACTCCCACAATTGTGGAACGTGCTCGTCGGTGACATGTCACTCTGTGGGCCGCGTCCGTTTTTCGAGTCCGACCTCGCCGATTACGAGGCGCATCACTTTCGCCGCCTGGACGTGAAGCCGGGCATCACGGGTCTCTGGCAGGTCACGGGACGCAGTGACGTCGTGGACTTCGATGAGGTTGTGCGTCTCGACCGCGAGTACATCGAACGCTGGTCGCTCTGGCTCGACCTGACCATCCTCGCACGCACTATCCCAGCGGTGCTCCGCAGGTACGGCGCCTACTGAGCGCGACGCGGGACGGAGGCAGGCAATGAAGCGGCTCTCGCCGCGGAAACAGCGGCAGGCGCGGATCTTCGACGTCCTCGTGCGCCCCCTGTGGGCAGTGTTTGGCAGGATGATCGCGCCGCGCGGGGGCGCGTCGGGCGAGGTCCACTCCGTACTCGTGGTCGAGCTCTGGCGGCTTGGCGACTTCGTCCTCCTGACGCCGGCGTTAGGCGCCCTGCGCCGCCGCTTCCCCGACGCGCGGATCGCGATGCTCGCGCCGCCCGCCGCCGAAGAACTGTTGCGCGAGTCTGGCCTGGTTGACGAAGTCATCCCGATCGTCCTGCCGTGGACGGCGGAAGCGGGGAAGTACACGCTCGGGCGCTATGACCTGCGCGCGCTGTGGCACCAGTTTCGCGCGCTGCGGGCGCGCCGCTTTGATGTGGCATTGAGCGCGCGCATGGACTTGCGTGACAACGTCGTGATGGCGCTGGCCGGCGCCCCGCGGCGCGTGGGGTTCGACTACGGGGGTGCGGCATTTCTCCTGACTGACGCGTTGTCGCCCGGCGACGGGCATCGCGCCGAGGACTGGCTCGCGCTCACCGCTCATCTCGGCGCGGTGCCCGGAGGTGACCGACTCATGCTGCGTGTGTCGGAGGAGGAGCGGACGTGGGCTGCGCAGTGGCTGGCCCACCACGGAATTGGAGCGGGCGACATCGTGGTGGGCATTCATCCGGGAGCCAGCGCCGCCGTGCGCCGCTGGCAGGCAAGTCGCTTTGCGACGGTTGCCCAGCGCGCCATCGCGCAGGGTGCACGAGCGCTGATCTTCGAGCCCCTTCAACCGGGGGTGCCTTCCTGGCCAGAAGGGAGTGTTCCTGTGTCGGCGACGACCCTCCGCCAGTTCATGGCACTGCTCGAGCGGTGTTCGGTGGTCGTGTGCAACGACAGCGGGCCGATGCACATCGCTGCCGCGATGGGTGTCGCTACGGTGTCGGTCTTTACCGCGCAGCGTCCGGACTGGTATGCGCCACAGGGCGACGCGCATGCCTTCGCGGTTGTTCCCGGGTTTCCGTGCAGGCCTTGCTTCGATGCGTGCGTCTTCAGCGAGCCGTATTGCAACTCGGCGCTTGGCGTGGAGCGGGTTCTGCCACTGGTGGATCGCGCGCTCGCGCGCGTCAATGCGACTCGCAGGTAGCGCCCTCGCGGAGAGATCGACGAGACGTAACTCGAATACGGGGAACAAACGAATCAACGAATACCTCCACGATTGGCATTCCCCGAGTCACGACTCACGCCAAGACTTCGTTGATTCGGGCATTCCACATATTCGAGTTTGTACCTCGTGCATCGTGCGTGGAACCGCGCTGCAGCTACGCCAGCAGTGAACGCCGCTTGAGGATCACGACGTCCTGAGCGTTCGGCGCGATTCCCGTCCCACGCCAGTCGCCCTCGATGACCTCGTCGATCTCGAGTCCGGCGTCGTGCAGCATGTCCACGAAATACTCGCGACGATATGCGACGGCGGCCGTGGGCTTGGCACGCACGCGATACCAGACGTCCGGTCCGCCATACGCGAATTCGAACTCGGCACCGGCGAGATGTGTTTCCTCCTCGCCGTGTGGGAGAAAGGCGGTGACGAGCGCGCGGCCCTGGCGCGTCAGCACGCGGGCGATCTCCATGGAGTAGTGCCGCGCTTCGGCTTCCAGCAGGTGCGTGAAGAGCGACTTCGCGAGCGCGAAATCCACCGTGTGAGTTGCCGCGGGAAACCGATACTGAACCGCGTCACCCTTGTGGCCGGCGGAATACGGTGTTGCCACGCGCGCGAGCTCGAAGGTAAATCGTGTATCGTCCTTGAACCGCTTGCGGCTCCATCGCAGCGAGGGCTCGTGGACATCGAAGCCCGTGTAGCGGCCATCCGGGCCCAGGAAGCGCCGGAACTCGAAGGCCATCGCGCCGCTGCCGCAGCCGAGATCGAGCACGCGTGATGTAGGGGACACGAGCGCACGCAGCGCGAGAATCGCGGCGATCTCTCCCGGTGCACGCTCGTATGCCGCGACCGGGCCGACGTGCCGGCGAAGCCAGAGCGGAGGGAGATTTCGTCGTCCGGTGAGGCGGC
>JBKJKH010000221.1:0-3277 GCA_046597595.1 Gemmatimonadaceae bacterium | reverse complement strand
TTGTCGGTGATGCGGTATGGCGCGCAGTGGACGACCAGCTGAGACGCGGCCGACTCAAGCAGATGCTCGACCTGATCGAGCAGGCGCCGGAAGGCTGGGGTCGCGAGTCGCTCTGGGATCGCCTCGCAACGCTGGATTACCTGTATGTCATGCTGAGTGAGCGGCCGCTCGACGTGGACAGCCTGCGGCGCCTGACGACACACATGGGCGTCGCGGCGGTGGGCCCGCTGCTGGACACGCTGGAGAGCTTCGGGGACAAAATGGTGCCGCCCCCGCTGATCGACTTGATCTGCGAGCGCGGGTTCGATGGTGCGCTCCAGGTGGTGGACCGGCTGCCAGGAGCGCGATGGGCGGCGCAACGCCAGCTGCTGGCCGTGCTCGCCCGGATGACCGAGTGGCCGCGCGAGTTCAAGCCGGGAGTATACCTTCGCCACGCGGACGCGGACGTGCGCCGTGAAGCACTGCGCATGATGCTCAAGCTGCCCGCGTTACGGGAGGAGGGTGTGTGCGCGGGCGTGACGGATCCCGACGAGAGAATCGTGCGCATGGCGCTTTCCGCTGCGGTCAACGCGTGTCCGGTTGCAGCGCTCCAGCCGGTGATGTCGCGCGCAGAGGATGCGACGCTGTCGCCGGATTTGCGCGCACTTGCGGTGCGCGTCATGGCGTCGTGCGCCGTTGACAGTGTCCGTGACTGGCTCGTGAAGCGCACGATGGGGAAGAAGCGGATGTTCAGGCAGCGGCTGAGCGAAAAGTCTCCGGAAATGCTTGCAGCGCTGGCTGGCCTGGCCGCGTACTGGAACGACGCGCCCGAGGCGACCGTTGTACTCGATCTCGCGATGAAGTCAGCGGACCCGGAAATAAAGGCGGTCGTCACGACGCGCCGCGGGGCCGGACGGCTCAGCGTCGCCATGGTCGCATTCGAGGATAAATAGCGCGCAATGTCAGAGCCGGCTCGTTTTCTCACGTCGTTCGTTCAGGCGCTCTCCACGATGGTCCTGTATCGTGAAGGGCATCCTGCGCGCGAGCGTTCGATCGACCAGGCGTACACGCGCCTCAAGGATCTTCAGGACGTCAACCCGCGCCCGCTGTTCTCCTTCCTCGGTCATGACACGATCTATGGCCAGCTGGCGCTGCGGGAGCTCAAGGAGTGGGACTGGGCAGCACGCCTCTCGAACGCAGGCGTGCAACGACTTGAATTCGATCCGGGGGTGCCGCGCGACGAGTTCGTCGAATTTCTCGAAGAAGTGATGGCCCGGATCACGCTCTCCGTGATTGATACCGCTGGCGCGCGAACGGGCCGTCGTTCCTCGATCAAGTTCGGCGCTATCGGCGTGCGCGGCGAGGAAGGCATGGTGAAGCCCGTGCAGGACAACGTGCTGCCCACCGCGACGATCGCCTATACGCTGAACGAGGAAGCGGACACCGTCCGCTGGATGCACGACGAAGTCGCGTCGCGCGGCAAGCTGCCGCTCATCGAGGCCGAAACCGTGGTGCGATCGTTGAGCGTCGCGATGCACGGTGACAGCCAGATCATCATCCCGCTCGTGCAGATGAAGGAATTCGACGAGTATACCACGACACATTCGCTCAACGTGTCCGTGCTGTCGATGGCCCTCGCGGAGTTCATGGGGTTGGCACCGCGCGATGTGCGTGCATTCGGCGTTGCGGGGCTCCTCCATGACCTCGGCAAGGTGCGCGTGCCGAAGGACATCCTGAACAAGCCTGGCAAGCTCACTGATGCGGAATTCGACGAGATCAAGAAGCATCCGGTGGAGGGCGCCAAGATCATTGTCGAGAGCGATCGCGACCTCGATGTCGCAGCGGTGGTCGCCTACGAGCACCACATGATGCTCAACGGGGGCGGCTATCCGAAATACAAGATCGCGCGCGACGCGCATCGTGCGAGCCGCTTTGTCCACGTCTGCGACGTCTATGATGCGCTGCGCACCAACCGTCCGTATCGCGAAGCGTGGGAAGCCGACCGCGTCCTCGCGCATATCCAGAAGGGCTCAGGACCGGATTTCGATCCGGAGGTCGTGAACGCGTTTTCGGCGATGATGGCGAAGTGGGAACGGCGGCTGGCAGTGGTGGACGACCAGGAAGCCATCAAGATGAAGGGGACTCCCGCGCAGGGCGTCCCGGTCATTCCCTCGCCGGGGCAGGTACCCGCGCCAGCCCCGGCGTCTCCCCCCACAGTGGCAACGGGAGCGCAGGCATGACCAAGCCGATCATCCGCTACACACCAGGCAGCGGCGTGCGCTTTCGCAATCTCGATGATCCCGAGACGCTGCGGTCACTCCTGCATAACCTCGGCGAAGGCATCTACATCTCGAATGCAGATGGCGACATCCTCGACGCAAATCCGGCGTTCCTCGAATTGATGGGGATCAAGACGGTCGAGGAGATGCGCACGTACCGCGCAAGCGAACTGTTCTCCGATCCGCGGCGGCGTGAAGAGGAAGTGGCGTTGCTCGAGCGCGACGGTTCGGTGAAGGAGTTCGAACTCGAACTCGTGCGTCCTGATGGACGGCGCATCACGGTGATCGACTCGACATATATCTTCCGCGACCCACAGACGGGCGAGGTGTTCTTCCACGGCATTCTTGTCGACATCACCAAGCGCAAGGAGCTCGAGAACCAGCTGCGCGAGCTCTCGGTTCGCGACGCGCTCACAGGCTGCTACAACCGCCGCTACCTTGGCGAGCTGGAACGCCAACTGATCGTCCGGCGTGAGCAGATGTGGGGATGCATCTTTGTCGACATTGACAACTTCAAGATCTACAACGACCAGTACGGGCACGATGTCGGCGACGAAACGCTGCGCCGGCTGAGCCGGTTCCTCATGCGCCAGGTGCGCGCGGAGGAACCGGTCGTGCGGATGGGCGGCGACGAATTCCTCGTCGTCCTTGCGGGCGCGACCGCACGCCGCACAGAGGCGGTAGCGCGCCGCCTCCGGCTTGCCGGGGCCGAGGGCGCGCCGGTGAGCTTCTCGATGGGCTTTGCATCGCGAATCGAAGGCGAGGCGTTCGAAAAGACGGTAGGGCGCGCGGACCACAACCTGCTTGCGGTGCGTGTCGCAGACCGGGGCATCGAGAACCGGGGACTGGGGAGAGATTCAGGCGCGCATGACAAACGTTGAATTGCTCGTGCCGGGACGTGTGCGCTCATGAGATTGCTCGTCGTCGAGGATACCCCCGATATTGCCGCGCTCATCAGGATGGCGCTGGAGGAAGAGGGATATGCCGTCGACACCGCCGACACGGCGACTGAAGGATTC
>JBKJKH010000625.1:0-4168 GCA_046597595.1 Gemmatimonadaceae bacterium | reverse complement strand
GCCCGGAGCCGCATCGGATCGCGCGGCGCCTGAAACGACGTCTCGAACCGATGCGGCTCCGGGCGATCGAGGAAGACGCGCGTCTGATGCCCGATGACGCGCGCATCGAGCGGATTGTCGTTCTCGCCGATCCTGGTCCGTGCAGTACACCGGCCGTTGCATTCAGCACGACGGAGGCGCTCACCGTCCGCGCGGAGCAGGGTCGGGTCGTCGCCGATTCACTGTGGTCGCAATCGTTGGGCGTGAAGAAGGAACTGGTGGTGTATCTCCCGCCCTCGTACGACCGCGAACGCTCGCGACGGTATCCCGTCGTGGTGCTGCTGCACGGTCTGTGGGGCGACCAGTGGCAGTGGGTCCGCTCCGAGCGAATCGCGTCGACGATGGATTCGCTCGTTGCGTCGGGGCTGCCTGAGATGATTCTCGCGATGCCTGACGGCGACGATGGCTGGTGGACCACATGGTTCCGCCTGGTCGACCTGCGTGGCTGCCGCACCGAGACGCTGCGTAAACGGAACACGCCTCCCGGTGATCCGTCGGCGGCCGAGCCGGCGTCGAGCTACTGCGTGCCTTGGGCGCACTATGACGATTACGTTGCGCGCGATGTCGTGGCACGCGTGGATTCGGCGTATCGCACGCTCGTGCACCGCGACCAGCGCGGCATCGCCGGGCTGAGTATGGGTGGGTACGGGGCCCTGACGCTCGCCCTCGCATATCCCGAAGTCTTTGGGGCTGCGGCCAGTCACTCGGCAGTGGTATCGCTGCTCTATACCGGCCCAGCTCCCTTCACGCCTCCCACGCGCGAGGCCGGCGACCTTGCCGAGCTCCGCTCAGCGTGGGGCGGTCTGTGGTGGTCGGTCGAGGTGCCCTTCGGCGACCTCGCCGGTTTTCGCGCGCGTGATCCGGCAACCATGGCCGAACGCGTGGTGCGGCGCGGGGGAGTGCGGCGCCCGGCGCTGTTCCTCGACGTCGGAACGGATGACGGACTTCTGCAGGGAAACCGTGCGTTCCATCACCGACTGAATGAGCTCGGATACACGCATTATTACACGGAGTGGCCGGGTGGACATGATCACGCGTACTGGCGCGCGCATGTTCGCGAGAGTCTCGCGTGGATGGGCCGTCAATTTGCGTCCGGTCGTGGACGGTAGACTCAAGGGAGATCATGCCTGCTTTCTTTCCAAAGAACACCGTCGAGTGGAATGTCGAGGAACCCGCGGCGTTCCGGCGTATCACCATTTCGTTGATCGAAGTGGCGCTGCTCACCGGCGTCGTGGTGCGTCTGGCTCGCTCGCTGCTCTTGTCGCACCAATCGGCGAACCCGGTCTACCTGGGGTTTTCGTTCGTCGTCCTGGCGATCCTGCTCTTCGGATTGTTGACGGCGCACCTTGGAAATTTTCCGCTGCGCCAATGGCTCTGGCGCATCCCCGCGTTCGCGCTCCTCGAATCGGTGGGTGAAGCACTCGTGAGCCTTTTCCTGATCGCGGTGGGGCGCGAGCCTAACGGCAGCAGCACCGCGGTGATGGGCGACTGGCCGGCCATGGTCGCGACCATTGTTTCACGCCGGTTGCTCTATCTCGCCGTGTTCGGCGGCCTGCTCGCCATTGTCGTGTCGTTCGTCCGCTATGCGCTGCTTCGCCGCGATGACCAGGATGCGCTCGACGCGGAGGACCTGCACGACGTCACGGCCGACACGCCTATCGAAGGCCCGACGCGGCTGATGGTCCTGGCACTCTCCTCGTTCTTCGTCCTCGCGCCCCTCGGAGCACAGGCCCCGTCGCCTTCGCCCATCCGTCCATTCGGGACGCTTCGCGAGCAGGCGGTGCGGCAGCAGAAGTGGCTCGATGCGCGCATGAACACGATCCTGCCGAAGCTCCTTCGCAAGCACGGCGTCGAGATGTGGATCGTGCCGATGCGTGAATACAACGAAGACCCGGTGTTCTCGTCGATCGTGTCGCCGACGACGTTTGCGGCGCGCCGCCGCACGATCTACGTCTTCCGCGACCTGTGCGGCCAGGCCGGATGCATGACTGATCCTTGCGTAGGAAAGCGGGGCTGCGCGAACGGGGTCGAGCGCATTGCACTGGGCGGCACGTCACAAGGTGGCGTGTTCGACGCCGTGCGATCCACAAAGGCGGTCGAGGCTCCAGTGCCGGGCGCGCGTGGCGCGCCAACCGCTGAGTTGTGGGGCGACCAGCAATGGCAAGTGCTCAAGGACCTGATCGAGCAGCGCAATCCACAGTCGATCGCCATCAACAGCTCCAAGGTCTGGGCTTTCGCCGACGGACTGACCGCGGGCGAGTCTGAAGGCATGCGCGAGGCCCTCGGCGCGAAGTGGGTGTCGCGCCTGACGACGGCGGAAGGCCTCGCCATCGAACTCATCGCCACGCGGCTGCCGGAGGAAGCAGAGTTTTACCGGGAGCTGAATGCGCTGACGTGGGCGATCATCGACACTGCGTTTTCAAATCGCGTCATCGTGCCCGGCGTGACTCGCACGAGCGATGTCGTGTGGTGGATGCGGCAGCGCGTGAACGACCTGGGGCTCGGCACATGGTTCCAGCCGTCCGTCGAGGTGCAGCGGCGAGGCGTATCCGGAGACCAACTCGGTGAAGACCCGGTCATCCAGAAGGGAGACGTGCTGCATTGCGACTTCGGGATCACGGCGCTGCGGCTGAACACGGATACCCAGCACATGGGGTATGTCCTCCGCGACGGGGAGATGACGCCGCCCGAAGGCCTGCGCATCGCGCTCCGGCAGGGAAACCGGCTTCAGGACATCGTCATGCAGGAAACGCGGCCCGGCCGCACAGGGAACGAGATCCTCGCCAGCTCGCGCCAGAAGATGCGTGAGGCGGGAATCGATGGGACGATCTACTCGCATCCAATCGGGATGCACGGTCATGGCGCTGGTCCACTGATTGGCCTCTGGGACTACCAGGAAGGCGTCCCGGGACGTGGCGATGCGCGAGTCATCCCGGACATGTGGTACTCGATTGAGCTGCAGGCCACGACTCCGGTGCCGGAATGGAGCGGTCAGGGACTGCGGATGGCGCTCGAGGAGGACATGATCATCGGGCCTGATGGCCGCGCCCGTTGGGCACTGCGCAGGCAGACCGAACTGCACCTGGTGAGACCGAGGCCTGCCGCATGAGAATAACCGGCCTGCAATCGACTATCTTTCCACGGTGAAAAAGAATGGAAAGAACCTCCTCGTGGTCGGCGACCGCGTCCTCATCCGGGTAGAAGAGGGCGAGGAGCGCACCAACCACGGTCTCTACCTGCCCCCAACGGCCATCGACAACCAGGCCGTTCAGGGCGGGAAGATTCTGGCGACCGGACCCGGCACCCCGATGCCCGACTTGTCGGAGCCGGGCGAGGAGCCGTGGCGCGTGCCGTCACGCGAGACGCGATTTGTGCCGATGCAGGCGAAAGCGGGCGACTACGCGCTCTTCTTTCGCAAGGCGTCCGTCGAGATCTCCTTCGAGAAGGAGCGGTTTCTGGTGGTACCGCAGGCAGCGATTCTCGCGCTTGTTCGCGAGGAAAGTCAGGAGGAAGAAGGAGACGAAGCCGCCGAGTGGTAGGCCCAGGTACAGCAGGAAATCAGTAATCCCCCAGGACCAAAGGAAGGCAGGACCATGACTTCTATACCGCAGTATCGGCCGATGTACGATGAGCGTGCCGTGGCGCCCATGCGCCAGGAACTGACGCGCCTCGGCCTCGAGGAGTTGCGCACGGCCGAAGAGGTGGATGCGAAGCTCACCGCCACCGACCGCACGACACTCGTCGTCGTCAATTCGGTGTGTGGCTGCGCCGCCCGCAATGCCCGTCCGGCGGTCGCCATGGCGCTGAAGGGCGACAAGAAACCCGATCAGCTGACGACGGTATTTGCCGGCCAGGACCGCGACGCAGTCGATCGCGCGCGGGGATTTTTCGTTGGCTACCAGCCTTCATCGCCGATGATCGCACTGGTAAAGAATGGTCGCGTGGCGTTCATGCTCGAGCGCTGGCAGATCGAAGGTCGCACCGCCGAGGCGATCGCCGCGGACATGATCGATGCGTTCGAGAAGCACTGCTAGAAGGCGATGTAGCGATGTAGCGATGTAGCGATGTAGCGATGTAGCGATGTAGCGATGTAGCGATGTAGCGATGTAGCGATGTAGCGATGTAGCGA
>JBKJKH010000531.1:0-8287 GCA_046597595.1 Gemmatimonadaceae bacterium | reverse complement strand
GGCGAACCCGTTGCGCTGATTGACCTTGGCCTTTGGGTTGACTAGTTTGCGTGTCTCTCGAAGAACAGCTCGAGGGCCTGTAGCTCAGGTGGTTAGAGCGCACGCCTGATAAGCGTGAGGTCGGAGGTTCAACTCCTCCCAGGCCCACTTATCGAAAGTCAAAGCCCGCAACCGGTTACACAGTTGCGGGCTTTTCTCGTTGGCGCTCGTGCAGAGCCGCAGTGCCAGGGACGGTGACAGATTGCGTGGGCCTCATCGCGTTGGCCCATGGGTCGCGATGCCCATGCAGTGGCCAAGAAGGTCCAATGCCTGATATGCTCCTGACTCGCCGCATTTCAGCAACCTGCTAAACGGCTAGCCGACAAAGGGCAGAGCGCTCATGGGCGAATCACCTCACCGCATCGGAATCCTCTCGGAGCTCTCCAGCGCCGAAATAGCGCTCCTTGTCTCGGCGTGCGCGGAGCGGACGTTCGGTGCGGGCGAGACCATCATCGCTGACGACGCACTGGGTGCCGGACTCTTCATCGTTTCCGCGGGCACAGCGTCGGTCGTCAAGTACTCCGGTTCGAACGGCGAGATCGAGCTCGCGCGCCTGCACCCTGGCGAGCACTTCGGCGAGATGAGCCTCATCACCGAGCGACCCGCCTCGGCGTCGGTCCGGGCCAAGTCCGACGTAACGTGCCTGTGCATGGCGCGTGAGCGGTTCGACCAGCTGCTGCGTGAGCATCCCGACATCGCGCGCAGGGTGCTCACGGCCTTCGTCAAGACACTCTCCCGGCGGCTCACGCAGATCGACCGCGACTACGCGGGCATCATGCGGCGCGAACGCCGTCGCGAAGCGGTGCGACACGTCGTCCACCTGTCGGCGCTGTATTCGCGAATGCTCGCGTCGTATGGCTGGATGATCGTTCGCCGCCGTATCCTGCGGCGTCCGTATTCCGCCGAGCAACGTGCGCGTATTCATCGTGGACATGCGCGGCGGTATCGCGAGCTGGCGTCGACGCTCAAAGGTGCGACTGTAAAGATGGCGCAGCTCGCAAGCATGCAGCAGGCGCTGCTACCCCCGGAGTACCTCGAGGAATTCAAGCTGCTTCGGGACAAGGTCACGCCGTCGGCGTACCCGGTCATCGCCGGCAGCATCCAGTCGGAGCTCGGCGCAGGCCCGATGGAAGTCTTTGCGGAGTTCAGTCGTGCTCCGCTCGCGGCCGCTTCGATGGGGCAGGTGCATCGCGCGAGGCTGCACACGGGCGAGGAGGTCGTGGTGAAGGTGCTGCATCCCGGCGTCGAGCGGAGCGTGGCGATCGACCTGTGGCTCGCGAAGCTCATGCTGTGCCTGCTGAACGTGTTCAGCAGGCACATCGACCTCATGCAGATATATCGCGAATCGGAGGAGCCGCTCCACGAGGAGCTCGACCTCCTGCATGAGGCCCGTGCGACGGAAGAGCAGGGACGCACGCTCGCCCCGTTTGGCGTGCGCGCGCCCAAGGTGTATTGGCAGTACTCCAGTCGGCGGGTCCTGACCCTCGAATACATCGAGGGGGTGCCGCTGAACGACGTGCAGCAGATGAACGCGTGGGGGGTCGATCGGGTGGAGCTCGCGCGCACCTACCTCCGCGCGTTCTTCCAGCAGTCGCTCACGCTCGGCTTTTTTCACGCCGACCCCCATGCGTCGAATGGGCTCTGCACGCCTGAGGGGGCGCTCGTCATGCTCGACTTCGGGATGGTGAAGCGCTTGCCCGATAACATCCGGCGCGGGCTCACCATGGAATGGATGGGCGCCTTCTTCCGCAATCCGCGCCTGTACGCCGACGGCGTGATCGAGAAGGGGTCGATCGACGAAACCGATCGCACGATCCTTGAAGAAACAGCGGCCCGAGTGTTCAACGACGATCGCATGCGCAACATGATTTTCGGTCGTGAAGTGAGCGACAGCGACGCACTCGGCGACTTCATGGGGGAGTTCAACTCGCTGCTCGGCACCCTCAAGACATTCAAGACGCCGCAGAACGAGCTGATGTTCGTCCGCGGCTTGGGCATCTGCTTCGACACCGCGCGCGAGATGGTGCCGGAGATGAAGCTCGTGGACCTCGCCGAGCCGATCTATGGAGAAGTGTTTCAGGATGTGCTGGCCCGCAACCCGAAATATGCGGCCGGGCCCTTCCGGCTCACGCTGCGCGACACGGACGTTGCGCGCCTGCTGGCGCGGTGGCTCGAGACCAAGGGGTTTCGCGGCGTGACCGTGGCGTTCGACGAGGGAAACGTGCGTGCGCACGCGGTGTACGCGCTCACCCGCTATGGCGTCGGCGACGTGGACGTGAAGTGCAGTGCAGTGTTTGTCGCGTTCGACGCCCCCTCACAGACGCTCGATCTCGACGTCAGAATGCTCGACGTGGGCGGAACCGATAGCGGGGCGCCAATAGCCAAGGCGCTCGGCGTCGCCCGTCAGTTGCTGCTTCTTGCGCTTGCGCCATTTCTCCGCAAGGGAATGGACTTCTCCTGGGGCCGCGTCGAGCGTGCTGAAGGAACAATACTTCGGTTGCGCGTCAAACTCGATGCTCTGCGCCGGCTGATGCCGCCGTACGCGAGCAACATCCGCGTGGATGAGCTCCGGATCGAGAATGGTGCTGTCGTGCTCGTGCGTCATGGGGCAGCGGATCGGGCCGTCTAGATCGCGAATCGCGACAATTCCGAGTGAATCGCCGCGCGGAACATCTTGCGCTCGGGGCCATCAAGAACGACATGGCGCGCATCAAGCCTCTGCGTGTCGCCTGCTTTCCGCAGTGACAACGGCAGTGACAGCGCGTATGGACGCTGGTGGACGCTGGCTGACGACAGGGCGCGCTAACTCCTTGTAAATCAACGAAACCGTCGCCAGTCAGACGCACGTAGCCATCCTGATAAGCGTGAGGTCGGAGGTTCAACTCCTCCAAGGCCCACTTCCAAAAGCCTTTGCCCCTACTGCGATTAGTGTCGTAGTCGGGGCATTTGTGCATCTAATCACTGCCCGTTCCAGACTCGCCTCTGGCTCCAGCCCGTTCCGTGCCGCTTATTATCGCCCGTGTTCCTCGCCATAGTCAGGTCGCGCCGCATCGCACTCTTCCTCGCGTCGTGGTGCGCGGCCGGTATCGCCGGCGACTTCGCCGGAGCACAGCCCTCGCGGCTCGACACGGTGCGCGTGTCAGTTCTCTATACGGGTCGCAGCTTCGGCGCGCTCGGCGTCCAGCGGTCACAGGATGAGCACGAGCTACTCACCCAGCAAGCAAGTGCCGAGGGCACGCCGTTCAAGCTTGTCAGCCACCTGGCGTGGCGCGCCCCGGGTATCGTGGTGTTCATGTCGGGGCAGGAACCGGAGGGAGACGAGCTCCCCTTCGTAATTGCGCATCGTGCCGAAGCAGAGCGGCTCGATAGCGTGCGCGCCCTCGTGTCGGCAAACGGATTGCTCTTTCAGGATCCATGGCGGCCGTCGCCGGATCTCGTGGCGATCCTGGAGCGTAATCCCCGGCGGCGATCGGATTTTCCGGACCTCGTGGAGACGCGCGTCTCGGTGTCGCGACTGCGCGGTGCGCGCCAGGAGCGGATCTACATCGTGGAGGAGCCCGGCGCGACCTGGCCCGACGATCCCGCCGGATGGACGCATGGAGAAATGAATCGGGTGGACATCGCGGATTCGCGGCTCTTCGAGTTGCCGCTGAACCTCGGAGGGCTAGGTCCGCGCGCCACGCTCCTGCGTCGAGCAAACGATGCGCTGCGGGCGCGCACCGGGCTCGTGCTCACAGTGGACCTCGGACACCAGGACGCGGACTACGGACTGACGCGTACCGATCGCGCACGCCTCGACTTCCGGGCGCTCGACGAGCTTGGATACACGATCTCCGTTCCATTCGAGTTCGAGCTGGGACTCGGCGCCAAGGCCCTGGCGGCGATCCACAAGGATTTTCCGCGGATCGCAATGCTCGCCGCGAATGTCCGCGCACGCGATTCCACGCTGTTTGTGCCACGTCGCCTCATCGATGCAGGGCCGGTGCGCATCGGAGTGCTGGGACTCGTGCACTCCCGGATTCGCGAGCGCCTTCGGCGCGAGACACTGAGGGACTTCACCTTCGAGCCTGCCGTCACGGCCGCGCGCCGGGAGGTCGCGCGGCTGCGTGCGGAAGGCGCAAGCGCGGTGATTGTGTTCTCGAACATGGATGCGGCCGACAACGCATCAGTGGCCAATGAAGTCGCGGGGATCGATGCGATCGTGGCGGACCTGCCAGTCCGGTGGGCTCCCGAGTCGGCGCGGGAGCGCGTTGAATTGCTGGACCGTCCCTTTGCGCGGCCCGGCGCGCCCGTCCTCGTGGCTCGCAATGCCGCCAACGGTGTTGGTCTGGGCCAGCTCGACCTCGAGTTTCGCGCGCTCGGCAACGACCAACGATTCCATCTCGCGGCAGTCGCCCACCGGGTGGAGCGAGTGACGGACCGCATCCCGTCCGACACCGCGCTGGTGCGAACCATTGCGCGACTTGCGGCGGTCACCACGCGCCCGCGTGGCGAGCTGTTGTTTCCAGCCTTCGTGGATCTGGCCAACCGGCATCCGGAGTTGCGCCAGCATGACGGCAGCGCCGCGCAGGGACGCGTCTCAAAATCCATGTGGGAAGCGTTCATGGCGCGGCTGCTGCGCACGCACGCGCGAGCCGAGGTCGCGGTCATTCGACGGCTGGACCAGTTTCCGCCGCTGATTGGCAAGCTGCACGAGAACGAGATCGGCGCGTGGTTGTGGACTGAGGACCAAGTCGTGGTCCTGGACGTGCTGGGATCAGATCTCAAGGCCCTGCTGCGCGCGGATTCGCGGAACGAGCTGGCGGTGAGTGGTATCGACGTGGGTCGCGGAACCGTTCTGGGCCACCGGATTGATGACCAGGCGTATTACCGCGTCGCGACCGTCGACGTGCTCTACGATGGCGCGCGGAACCTCGGCGCGGGCCGTCGTGTGCGGCGTCGCTTCGTGGTGAAGGCAGATGGCGAATTGATGCCGGCGAGGAACGGCGCGTCGCTCGCGCTGAAGGATTTTGTTTTCGGAGAACTCAAGCGCGTGCGCCTGACCGCGAAATCCGACGAGTATCTCGATCAGATCGCCGCCCTCGTCATTCCCGATCCGCAGTACATCAATGTTCTGGCCTTCACCTTCGATCGGCCGACGCTCTGGGTCTCGGCAAATGAGGTGCGTGGGCGTGAGGGATACGGAAGCGTTCCCGAGAGCCGGGTGACGGCGAAGGATTCGTGGGTTGCGGGGATGAGTGGACGTTTCCTGCTCAGCCATGAGCGGATGCACAGCGCCACGGACATGGGACTCGCGCTTGCCTACGCCCGGCAGAGCGTCACCACCGCCGGACGGGAGCAGGTGGGCGAGTCCGCGGACGATCTCAAATTGGACCTGACATGGCGTCCCTCGAAGCAAGCCGGCTCCAAGGGCCGGTTGCGGCCGTTTGTGCGAGGGGTGTTTGACACAGAGTTCACGCCCACCACAAATCCTGTCACGAACGTCGTCAATGCCCACCAGCTTGCTGTCCGAGGGAGCGGCGGCATGCTCATGTTACCTGGCCAGTACCTGCGGCGCGTGGAGTTCGCGCTTGCCATGGAGAACGATTTCGGACGCCCGAACCTCCAGTATGGCTTCCAGTCCCTCGCCGACTTCACGCACCCACTGGGCGTGCCGTTACGCAACGAAGCAGCTCGCGCCACATACCGGTTGCGGAATGACGTGACGTATTTTTTCCCTGCCGCGCATGACTCGCCGAGCAGCCTCGCGCTGCGCTATAACATGGTGCATGAAGTGCTCATCCCCCTGATGGACGAGCTCTCACTCTCCGTCGCCGCGGACATGTTCGTGTTCAAAGGCAAGGTGGACGCAACGCGGCATCCCGCGACGAGCGTGCTGCTTCGTGTTGGAGTGACCTACGACCGTCTGTGGAAGCCGCGATATCAGCCATTCCTGTGAGCTGCGGGCGCTGGCTGCCGCCTTTCCCCCCGCGCTCATGTCATTGAACGCACGTCTTGTACAATCCGCGCGTATCGCGGCACTGTTGCTCGCCACCGCGTGCATGAACGCCGCCGCTCCACTGCCGCTCGCCGGCACATACGTGCTCCGCGACGTCGATGGCCGGCCACTCCCGGCGCTGGTGTATGTCGGTTTCGATCCCGATCCCGGAGACGGCGAGTATCGCAAATTCATGGCGGCTGACACCCTCCGTCTCGGGCCGGAAGGAAAATATTCGCGAGCGGGACGTTTCCTCACTGTCCGCCCCGCGCGGGCCGACACCACCACGAGCAGAGGCTATATCGAGGGGACCTACACCGTCGAGGGTGACTCCATTTCCATCTATGTGCTCGGCCGCCTAACGGCCGCAGGGCACCTGCGGGCCGGCGTCATCGAGGCCGCGGAGACATTGTTCGGCCCCCCGCCCAGCCTGCTCCGCTACCGCCGGCTCCCGTGACGTCGACCCATCCCACAGGTGAGTGGGTCTAGAAACTTATCGACAGCCCAGCTCCTGCCGCCCCATTTGGAAGGGGCAGAACCGCTATTCGAACGGGACGGTGATAAATGGTGGACCATCGCTCGGCTCCGAGAGCGCCACCGATTGCTGCGCCGAGAAGCGCTCCCTCGAGCGCTCCAGCGGCGGTGTATACGGCAAGGCCGCCAGGATTCTTGTTCGGTTCCGACGACGCGAGGTAATAAGCCCCGAACACGAGAAAGACGGCGCCCCCTCCGATGAGGGTGCCCATTTTCATCCCCCGGACGGCCCCGTGGGTGTGGGACTTTCCGCCGCTCACTCGAAAGCGCTCGATGGATGCCGAGGCGACCGTCTGAATTGCACGCCCCGTCCCGATCGCGATGGAATCGGCCGTCTGAGACATGACCACCCCAACAACCTTCGGGCTCGGTCGCGCGAACTCCATGCGCACCCGCGTACCCGGAGCGACGGTCGGCACTTGAGCGCCGGTCGCCGAGGCGTCAAGAAGGATGAGTGTCCCCAGCAGGGCAGTGATGCGCGAAGCCAGCCGTGTGGGGCGCACCGGTAAGTTTTCGACCTTCATAGGCGTGAGCCTCGGCACCGCAAGTGGGGAACGTCCATCGACGATTGCAAAATAGTTCGTGTCGAGATAGTGAGTACGCGACGACTAACCTCGGTACGCTCCTGATCGCTGCCTACTTTCGCCGGCCGAATGTCCACTCGACATTGAGCGTCATTGTCGTGGAGGAGATGTCGCCAGTGGTGGTCTCCGCCATAGTGCCCATCGGTTCCAGTCGCAGTGTGCCGCCAATGCGCCGGCGCGTGACGCCAAAGCCCAGCACGGGACGCACGCCGGCGCTCACGCCGGTGATAGGCGCGGCTGAACTCGAAGATTCGGGCACCCATTCATCGCATGCCAACGTAATGCCGCCCAAAAAGCCGGGGCCACCGGCGAGGTCCACGTCGCAGCTGGCACCGAAGAACGCGCTGACCCCACCTTCCACATAGCTATGCCAGCCCCGCGCTAGTGACGAGAGGGGCACGCGCGCGAGCACACCGAGGTACTTCTGCGTGAAGAGCAGCGTGCCCGTCTCATCGAAAAAGCCGCCCACCGGCCCCATGTCTGCCCCGCGAGTAGCGAGCCCCAGTTCGGCGCGGAGTGTGACCTGCGGCTTCACATTCCAGTCGACCGCCACGGCGACAGCGGAGGCCGACTCGTCAGCTTTCGCGTATGGGCCCGACCAGCTGCCCGCGCCAAAGCCGACGAGGAGAGACGGATGGACGCCCTGCGCCTCAACGCTGCGGGCAACAGGAAGGACGAGCAAGCCTGCGATGACGGTCGCCGCAAGGAAGGGCGCATGGTGCAGGCGCATCGGACATCCGCGTGGAGATGAGGTGAGTGCAGGACCTGTTCAGTTCCTCGCCTTTCGCTCCTTCAGTGCTTCATGTGCACCATCTTCGGCGCGCTCTCCTGGAACGAGTATGCCTGCCGCGGGCATTTGACGGCGGGATTCGTGGGTGAAAACACACCCGCGGGGTTGTGCTTCCAGAGCCACACGTGGAGGTCGTAGTGATGCAGTCCGGCGGGCATGATCGGTTGGTGTCCTTCCATGGGACCCTCGAGTTCCTTCCCGAAGATCTTCGGCCGCTCCGCGCCCGCTGCCTGTAGCGGGACGAACCACTCGGCCGCCACCAGTCGAAGTTTGTCACCCACGGGTTGGTAGATCAGCACCTGCGGCTTGGCGGGATCGAGCGTCGGACCGATGAAGCCCAGGTTGAGGAAATGGACGCCCATC
>JBKJKH010000281.1:0-4464 GCA_046597595.1 Gemmatimonadaceae bacterium | reverse complement strand
CGGGTTGCAGACCAAGCGCGCGTAAAACGGCTCGAAGTCCTCCACCGTCAGCGGGCGGAGCGCCAGGCGTGGGGTGTCGATACGCGTAGGGCTGACCATGCGATCCTGGGTGAGCGCCGTTTAGCGCCTGAGCTCAGCTGCAGCCGAATTCAACAAGCGAGCGCAGCGAGCATTCCGCAGATCGGCTGATGCTGTCGGCGTGTAGCAGCTCGCGTAGCAGTGCGTTGCTGGAATCCGCTACTCCGGCCTGTTTCGTTTGCATTTGGATGGATCAACGTGTGCGTGTAGAGCGTCCTGGTGCCGCGGCCTAACGCCTGAGGTCACTTGCGAGAGAGTACAACCATTGCGCCGTAGGCGCATCCAAAGATCGCTCGACAAGTGCAACGATTCGTTGGACGGTGGCGGTAAGTACGTTGCTAAATGAGAACCAGAAGCGGCAGCAGCGTGAGTACACCCGCTCCTGTGCGGAGATAGCGATGGCGGCGCAGGCCCCGCGCGTGAGCGCGCCTGGCGAGCGAAAACAACCCGGCAAGCATCGTCGAATAGGAGGCAAACGCAAGAGTTCCCGTAAACGCCGCGTGATCCCCCGTGGAGGCAGAGTAGAGGGATCCCGCGAGAAAGAACGCGGCAACGAGAATTGCGACGGTGGCTCCGGCTTGATCGAGGATCGACCACAACCTGACAGCACCGCGCACGTCGGCCGGACTGTCACTCGCTTCGACACTTGGCGACGAGTCCAAAAGTACGACAGTCCCACCGATAAAGTCGTGCAGTGCGCGACGTTGCGGGTTGAAGAGCATGGTCACAAGTTCGCTGGAAATCCAAACCCAATACGAATACTCAAGCACTCTGACCCACGCCGGACGAAGAGCGTCGTAAAGCGTTTGGATTTCCTGCCATCCTTTCAGCGCGAACTCTTGCTTGGGGATGCGCATTATCACAAAGGCGTACGCGACGGCACCTACTGTACCCAAGAGCAGGTCGACGCCGCTTCGACGCAGGGACTGTTTCCAAGTAAGCGGCGTGCCCGTGGTGCTCCGGACGCGGACGCCTGCGAAGTGCTTTCCCAGCGTCTTTCCCCACTTCGCGTGGCCAACAACGCTATACGCATAGTACACGACGAAGTTCATCGTCGCGACCGCGATGGCTGTGCTCGCACCGTGGCCTTGCGCCCAGAAGGCTAAGATGCAAAAAGGGAGAAAGACCAAACCGTCGACGATGCCGGCCCGCAGTCGCGGCGAGAAACCAGCGTAAATCATCGTATGCAATTGAGCATGTTACCGTCCAACGCCATGTTCAGCTGCAAGGCGATCAATAAAATGCGAGCGAAGCGAGCTACGTCAGCCGCCTTGACTGCTGCAACGAACGTTAGGCCGCGGCGCGACGGGCGCTGGAAAGGCACTCTGCGCGACATTCTGGTGACGGCGTCCGCTCTCGAGGGGCCGACTCCCGGGCTTGGCAGTGCCTCGGAGTGTCGTGCGCTCTGTCCGAGGCCCCCGGATGCGCTCGCGAGCGGCACGCCACCCGTCGCTGCACCCCGTAACGGTGGAGTTCATTTCACGGGACTGAACACGGCGCCATGCGCGAATGCCGGACCGGTCTTGCCATGCGGCCACTCGTCCCGGTCAAATCGTATCCCGGGAATGCGGGACCCGTTCGGTGGAAGATCGCCCGCGAGTGTGAGCTTTCCCGTTTCCGGATTCATGTCGATCAGGTAAACCCCGCCGGCCAGCGTTCCTCCGCCGGTCATCACAAGGCGCCGTCCGCCGGGTTCGATCGCGAGCCAGTGCGGGCGGGCATCGACCCCGAAAGGAAGTTCGTCCACGATCACCGGCTTCTCCGGTCTCGATACATCCAAGACTACGACCGCTCCGGTGGTGCCGACCGGCTGGATCAAGAAACGGCCGAACCGCACGGGGACGTTGCAGTCTGTGTCCTCGCCCGCCACCGCCGACCACGGGAAGGAGCGGGCCAGCGTGGCGACTGGAATTCCGTCGAGTTCAGTGAGCACGTACAGCCCGCAGCGAAAGGTCGTGACCATCACGGACTTTCCATCGGGAAGGACTCGCGCTTCTGCGGGATGCAGGTGCTCGTCGCCGCGCGGTCCAGGCGGCAGGAGCACCGTGTGGAGCAGCGTCAGGTCCGAAAGACGCCAGACCTGAACCGACCGTCCAACGAGCATCCCGTGCATGTCGGCCGACGTGGTGACGACGCGGTCGAGCTGCGGGACCACGGTCAGGCTGTAAGGACGGAGATCCTGATCGAAGCGATTTGCTGCGCTCGCACCCCGAATCAGCTTCCCGTGGTCGTCCATCTCGACGAGACCGCCGACCGCACGGTGATCCGACGCGAGACCCTGAAATGTGCCGAGCACGGTGCCGCTCGGCGTGCGGGCGAAACTGTGTGGGTGGGAGTATGCACCCACATCGCCGAATTCACTGAGCAGGCGCGGGCGGCCTGGATCGCCGAGGTCGAAAACGAACGTGCGCCCCGTCTCGAATGAATTGGCGAAGAGCTGGTCCGTCGTCATCTCGTATTCGACGTGGTGCGCGCCACGCCCGCCTCGAGCGGGCAACGTGCGGACGACCTGGCCGTAGGTCGGCGAATGGCGATCCACGTTAACGACCGCCAGGAAATCGTCGGCGCCCTTGTCGACGTCCCATGCCCACACAAGGAGCTGGGTACTGCCACTGGGTGCCTCGGTAGCCGCTATGGGCGCACAGCCGCACGCAGCCAGCATGACCAAGCAGGTAGCGTGCCGGCGCGAGGGCCGCAATCGATCAGTCTGAGGGAAAAGCGGCATGGCGAGTACGGTGACAGGTTCCGGGTTTCATGAGGTGCTTGGAGCGGTAGACGGGACATATGCCGACGGAGGATAACTGCTCACTGATCGATTCCTGCAGGTACCCAGCGTGAGCTTATATCCGCAGCAGGGCGTGCTACCCCATGACTGCAACAAGAGCAGTGCTCTCCCGCCCAGAGGTGCGTGTTGCGACGTAACGCTTGAGTTAAGCTGCGAGCAGATCATACCAGTGCGCGCGCAGCGAGCTTCCACAGCCTGCTCGGGATCTTGCACCAGTTTTGTTGACACTCATGGTTTACGCCACGCGCCGTTCAAAGGCAAGAGGCGAGAGATAGGCGAGCCCCGAGTGTAAGCGGATTGTGTTGTAATAGCGCATGTACGCAGTGAGTGCCGTACGCAGCGTGTGCTCCGTCAGAAAGGTGGCCCCGCGCGTGAGCTCGGCCTTGAGGGAGTGGAAGAAGGACTCCGCGTGCGCGTTGTCTCCGGGTCCCTTGGCATTCGCGCTCTGCTGCATCCCCAGTCGCGCGACGGTCGCGCAGAACGACGCCCCCATGTACTCCGATCCGCGATCGCTGTGGAAGATCGCCCCGCGCGCTGGGCGCTTCCCAGCAGCCGCAATGAGCACGGCACTTGTCACGAGGGCTGTGCGCCGGCGCGTAAGACTCCACGCGAGAATGCGCCGCGTATGCTGGTCCATCACGATGGCAAGGTAGCGCCAGCTATTCGCCACCTTCAGGAAGGTGATGTCGCCCACCCACACCTGATTGGCACCCGTCACTTGCGCCGTCCACAGGCGATTCGGATGGCGGGCGTACAGATGATGAATGTTCGCCTTCGCGCGATAGCCCTGGACCGCTTTCGCGCGCAGCCCCGCCCGGCGCATGAGCTGCGCGACCCGTCGCCGGCTGACGACCCACCCCTTCGTCTTCAGCGCATGATGGATTCGCGGGCTCCCGTAGCGCCCTTTGTGGAGCAGAAACAACCGCGCGATCTCCTTGGACAAGCCTCGGTCCTGCTTCGCATGGGCACTCTCCGGGCGACCGAGCCAGGCATAGAAGCCGCCGGTCGTCACCCGATAGCGCCGACACAATGACGCTACGCTGAATCGCGTGCGCTGCGTGTCGATGAAGGCGAACCTGTCGCTCTTCGTGCGGAACAGAACCGAATGGCTTTTTTTAGGAGTGCGTGCTCCTCTTGCAGGAGCGCATGCGCCTTCTCGAGCGCCTGAAGCTGTGCGATCTCCCGAGCAGGGCCCGGTGGAGGCGCCTTGGGCGCTCGCCCGCGGATCAACCCATCGCGCACATCCTTCCGCCACTTCGAGAGCATGAACGGATGGATCTCCAGCGCCGCGGCGACGGTCTTTACTTGCAACCCCGGCTGATGACTGAGTCGGACGGCGGTGAGCTTAAACTCGTCGCTGTACTTGCGGACCGCACGTGGGCCTGAGCGTGGCATCGAATGACACTCCGTGATCGTTAGGTAGAAGTGTCAACGGAAGTGGAGCAAGAACCCTTGTCAGCTTCAGCGTTCGTTAGCCGGCAGGGTATGAGGCGGCAGCGACCGCGCGCCGGAGCGTTGCTGCGACCTGCATGAGATTGCGAGCGGACGCAACTTCAATGGACTCGCGCTCAACATCCGCCAGATACTGGGCAATTGCCTGG
>JBKJKH010000005.1:0-7785 GCA_046597595.1 Gemmatimonadaceae bacterium | reverse complement strand
GATCCCGTGAGCTGAGTGAGCGAGATGGTATTGCGGAGTATGGCGTCTCGTGGTACGAGGGGTGCCGTCACACGGCTCACGTCCGACGAAACAGAATCCTGTTCCGCGCCTGGTTGCTGCGCTCGACCGTGTCGCGCGCTACGAAACACCGTTGCGCGTGTTGCCTGGCGTCGACCGGTATTTCAAGGATCTCGCGAAATCCTACTCGGGACGCCAGCGCGCCTGGCTCACCGATGTGCGCTCGGCGGTGAAGACACCGGCGGGCCGGGCCTGGATCACGGACGACCTCTACTGGAACGCCATACTCCGCAATACCATCTCGCTCACTCAGCTCACGGGATCGTCGAAGAACAACGTGATTCCACCGGAGGCGTCCGCATACCTCGATATTCGCCTGCTGCCCGACCAGGACTCCTCGGCGTTTCTTGCCGAAATCAAGCGCGTCATCAACGATTCCCTTGTCGAGGTGGTCCCGCCGGCCACAATGCGCGCGCGGATGTCGAACCCCACGGATACCGATCTGTTTCGCGCCATCGAGCGCGCGACGCGCGATCGCGACCCCCGCGCTGTCGTGACGACACCCATGTTCACTGCGGCCACCGATCGGCCCTATTATCGCGCGCTCGGGATCATCACCTACGGCTTCGATCCTTTCCGGGTCGAGAGCGCGGACATGCAGAAGGGGATGCATGGGAACGACGAGCGCCTGTCGATCGAGAATGTTGGCTTCGGCGTGCGCTATCTGTACGACGTTCTCCGCTATGTGCAGTAGGCTGCGGCGCGGCGTGCGCGTCGCGTGCATGGGAGGCGCGCCAAATGCTTCAGGATCGATGCCGGACGATAAGGCGAATGTGTCGCCGGGGGCCGGGTGGTTGGGGGTTTTGTAGCACAAACCGTGGGACGGGTGCTACGGTATTGCGCGCGGCGAATCCCGTAGGCAGGCGCCGCCGCAAAGGCAATCACTTGCATGCCAACGCCTTGGAATCGGGCAGGCCTACCCTTCTCATTACGCACGCCTCTTGCTCGCTGATACACAAGATCCCCCGCGGAGAATGCGTATGAAACGGTTCATTGGTTTACTTCTGCTCGTTCCTGCCCTCGTTAGCGCGCAGGCACCCTTCTCGACTGGGGAGAGCTCAGCGGGAGGACTCGACCTCGCCTGGGACGTGTCGTTCAACCACACCGGCGTCTACGGCAGTCCATTCGCGGCGGCGGCGCTCGTTAGTCCTCGGCCAGGCGTGTGGGAGCCGAATGGGGTGGATTACAAGTGGATTTCGGTCCGAACTGGTGGCTCTATTTTCGGTGGCACGAGTTACTACTGGTTCCGCACCAGATTCGATCTCACCGGCTTTGATCCGGGCTCGGCGAACCTCAAGTTCCGCTGCGCGAAGGACAACTTCGCCGGGAGCTATAGCCTGAACGGGGGCACAGCGGTGACCGGTGGCTGCGGCGTCCCATTCAGCTTCGGCGCCATCCAGACCGTCGGAAGTGGCTTCGTTGCCGGGATCAACACGCTCGAGTTCCATGTCAGTGGCGATGGAGTGACGGACGGACTGATCGTCGACGTCACGGACTTCAGTGTCAGGCGCGGCACGACTGGTGTCGTACCAGAGCCGGCAACGGTCTCCCTGCTGGCCATTGGATTGGTCGGCCTCGCAGGGATCGCGCGACGCAAAGTGCGCTGAATCGGTGCAGGTCCTTCCCTGCGCGAGACTGTGTAAAAACTGCTAAAGCCTTGAGCCCTGCGTGATAGCCGGGACAACAGCATCCGCTTTCCCGGCTATCGCCGCCGCCGCCTGCTCCAGCAACCGGAGATCGCGCTGCGCCATCTCGAGGGTGAAGTACACCGGTGCGTCGTCCCGTATGGCAGTCAGGAAATCCTGGAGCATCGCGCGGTATCCCAGCGGATCGCGAAACGCTGGCACGCGCATGGATGTTCGCTTTCCCGTGGTGAATGCCCAGAGTCCGTTGGACTCGAAAGTGACAGCGCCCACGGTGCCCTGAACTTTTGAAAGGCGGAGCCCCCCAAGTGGCGCGCTGAGCTCCCAGGAATGCGCGAGGGTCCCGACGGCACCGTTCGCGTACCGGAATACGACCAGTGTGCTCTCGTCCTGCGCGCTGGCGCTGCCCGCGCGATAGGCATCCACGGCCTCGACATCGAGTCCGATGTTGGAGGCAAAGCTCACCCAGTGTACGCCGCCTTCGAAGAGTGCGCCGCCTCCGGCAAGGGAGCTGTCGGCCCTCCATCCAGCGGCCGGCTGTCGCTTCGTTGCGTTCAATGACACAAAGCGGATGTCGCCCAGCGACCCGTCCTGTATGTGCTCTCGTATGTGCCGGGTGATGGGCTTATACACATAGTTCTCGGCGACAAACACACGACGCCCCGCGTGCTGCGCCTCCAGCGCTACCGCGTCCGCGTCACCTGCGGTCATGAATGCCGGCTTTTCGATGATGACGTGCTTCCCCGCGTGGAGGGCGCAAATCGCGAGCTCGCGATGGTTCATGGTTGGCGTCGTGACAATCACGATGTCCACGGAAGGATCGGAGAGACCTTCTTCATATGATCCGAATGCCCGATCACCTTCGAATCGACGCCGCAGCGCCTCCGCGCGCGCCACGCCGCGGCTCGCAAAGTTGAGATTGAAGGGTCCCATGCGCCGCAGCGTGCGACAATGCATCGTTGCCGCCGCTCCACAGCCCAGGAACAGGATGCCGGGACGAGCAGGAAGTGCGTTCATATTGCGTACCCGACTGAAACGAGGACCGCGGCCCAGATGGCGACATAGGCGGGCACAAAGTAAATGCGTCGCGCGAGCATTTCGGGGTAAAGCACCGGTTTCCCGGCAAACTTGCCACGTGGCTTCGATGGAAAAAAGAACGTCTTGTACGTTTCGGCCGTGGCGCGCTCGTACCCGATTGCTGCGACCGCTACTTCGAGATAACTGCCGGCAAGTTGTGAGAGCAGCAGGGAGAAGGCGACGGTCATGGCGGGGCTGCGAAAGAACTTGAGCAGGTCGAAGCCCTCGGTGGGTGCGTCTTTCCACCCGCCTCCCACGGCAATGACCATCCCCACGCCGAGACCGACTAGTGCGCTCTTCCACAGGCGCAGGGGGCCACTCGCATCGAGTTGGGCAATCGCGAACAGAATGAGCGAGACGAGGGCGACGTAACACAATCCGGCAGCAAGGCGTGTCCCACGGTCTTTCACCGGCGATCCCAGAATGCTGAATTGCATCGGGATCGTGTACTTCGCCTGGTCCTCATCGCGAACGAACGTCTTCCAGACTTCCACCACTCCGCGCTCAGCGGCATAGGCGAGTCCAAAGAGCAGGACGAGCGCGCCAGCCCGGGGAATGGCGAGAGCCGCTGCGCCTGGAAGTGCGACGCTGAGCACGACCACCAATGCGACGGCAACGATTCCACCGACAATCATGCTGCGCGCAAATCGGGCGACGTCGAAGCCTTCGTGCGCGGCGTCCTTGTACATGCCCCAGATCGCTGCGTGTGAACCGGAGCACACGCCGACCGCCGCAGCGATGGCGAGGGAGAAACCGGAGAGTGTGTTCATGAGCAGGCCATGGTTGGATGGTAGTGATTGATGGAGAGCGTGCGCAGCACGCGGCCCCGCCTGGGAGGCGTCGCGCCTGCGATCAACGCACCGATGCGCAGCGCATTGGCAGCAATCGTCAGGCTGGGATTCACCGCGGCAGAGCGGGGCAGTGCGCTGCCGTCGGTCACATACAGGTTGTCGAGTCCCCGGAACCGTCCACTCGCGTCGAGGGGAGAGGTGCCGGGATCGCTTCCCATGCGGACGGTTCCGAGCGCATGAGTCAGCGTCTCGATCCGGTGGACAAGGGTGAAGAGGGCGCCACTCTCGCGCAGCACACGCCGTGCATGCCCGATGAGAACGTTGGCCGCGCGCTCGTCGCGAGGCGTGTAAGCGTGGCGAACGCTCAACCGGGGAAGGCCGAACTTGTCGCGTGTCGACCAGTCCACAGTCACGCCGTTGCCATGGCGCGGCTCATCTTCCGCGATCGCGAGCAGTCCGGACGCGTGCCCCATGACACGCGCGCCAGGTTCACGCAAAAGCGGCGAGAGATAGGCGCGGACCAGTCCAACAGGAGGCGTGAGTTGCTGGATGCTTCCGGCCGTGCTGTACAGGTCGAAGATCGCGACCTGCTTGTCGAAGTCGCCCTCCGGGTTTGGGCGCTTGGCATACATGCCAAGTACAACTGCGTTGCAGTGCCGTGTGAGATAACGACCCACGGCGCCAGCAGCCGGGTTTACTGCGGCGAGGTCAGACGCAAGCAGGAGATGGGGCGTGGCCATCGTCCCCGCCGCGAGAATGACGTTGGCAGCCCGCAGTCGGCCGTGTTCACCGGTCACGCGATCGACGTACTCCACGCCGGTGATCGACGTGCCTTCGCGAACGAGACGCACACACACGGTGTTCGCGCGCAACACCATGCCACGACGAATCAACAGCGGAATGATGCCGGTCGCGAGGTCATTCTTGGCTTCCGCCGCGCAGGCATAGCCGTCGCATGTTCCGCAGCGGACGCACGCGCGTGTTGTCTCCCCAGCTTCGTAAGAGATGGCAAGCGGAATTCGCGATGGCGTGAAGCCCAGGCGCCGCGCGGCATCCGCGATAGTGCGCGCTGGACGCGTGAGCGGAGCAGCAGGCTGAGGGAACCCGGCACTGCGACGCGGCTCCGTCGGATCGCTGCCCTGATCCCCCGCGACGCCGAGAAGCTGCTCGGCGCGCGAGTAGAATGGCTCGAGGTCGTCGTACGAGAGCGGCCACTCAGCGCCCGAGTTGCCTATGACGTCCGCGTCGTTAGCGAAGTCCGCCTCGCGGAAACGATACGAGGCGCCGCCGTAGAACACTGACTGCCCGCCGACGCAGTTCCATGAGCCGGCTTCGAACCGACTACGACCGGACGTCACGTCGTACGGCGACTCTTTCGTATAGTGGGGCGTGATCAGCCCCGCGCCGCGCGGACCCCAGGCTTCCGGGCCGCGCGAAACCCAGGCGCCGCGCTCTAGCATGAGCACGCGCTGGCCGGCGTTCACCAGCTCGTATGCTGCCATGGCGCCGCCGAAGCCGCTCCCGATGACAATCGCATCCCAGGTCATCGCGCACCTCCCACGCGCGGAAGCGCGGCGACCGTCCTCGGGATAACCAGCAAGCGCACGACTTCCCGCGGCAACTCCTGGTGGGGGAAATGCCCGACGCCATCCAGGTGCGTGATGTGCACCGGCGACTTCAACATGCGGAGTCGCGCGATCTCCGCGGCATCCGGCTCCGAGGGATGGGCGACCGCTCCGAGCACCACCGTGGTTGGCGCACTGATACGACTCAATACGGAGCGGAGCGGTTCCGGCTCCTCCGCACGCGACAGGCGCATCGCCATTGCGATGACCCGGTCGATGCTGTTCAACACCGGTTCCGTGTACGCGCGCTGCGTCGTGCTGTCCAGCCACGCATGCGTCCCGCTGTTTTGCCGAAGCCCGCTCAAAAACCGGTCACGGATGAACCGTCGGCCACCGGGCAGGCGTACGATCAGCGGTACGAGGCGCATGGCCGAGCTGAAGACGACGCCCTGCTGCGCCTCCATGGCGCCAACATCGAGGAGGTACAGCGCCTCGACACGACGGGGCGCGTGCGCTGCGAGTCGCAACGCAACACCACCACCGTGCGAATGACCAACGATCCTTGCCGCTACGACTCCACGCTCCTCCAGGACCCGATCCACGCGGCGCGCGAGCGCGGCGAACGTGACATCGGTCGAGTCGAGTGAGAGCTGGTACGGATCGATCGCGACCACGCTGTAGCCACGCTCGAGCAGCAGCGCTTCGATCCTGCCAAAGCCCTTTACGCCGCCCACCATGCCGCTGATGAGCACGTAGGTTTCGGAGCCAGTGCCGGATATTGTTACTGCCGGAGGCGGGGCGTCTGATTGTGCAGCAACCGGCATCGTGACGAGGGCAAGCGACGCAACGGCGGCTACAACGGTGCGCGCGGATATCGTTGACATTCCGGCTCCAGCATGAGGTGAGAGGACTTCGTGCTCCACCCCGTAACGCGGAAAAGTCCGGCAAACAGGCTCAGTTCTGTTTCGACTCAGGCCGCGAAGCCAAAGAGACCAGGCAGGAACAGCAGTCCCGCGAATCGGACCGCGCGGCCGGTGGTGCCGGCGAGCAGGTAATCGCGCAACGGGATCTGCAGTGCGCCGCACATCGCCGTGACCACATAGAACGGCGGCAGCCCCGTGATGCCGCTCAGAAGAACCACGCACAGCTGCGCTCCGCGACGCCCCGCGAGCCGGGCGCCCATCGCATCCACACGTGCGCGGTGCCTGGCGGGAACCGCAGCGAGCGCCCTGCGCCCCCCGAGGTACACCACGGTTTTCGCCGCCATATGACTCGCCGTTGCCAGCGCAGCGAGCGGGAGGAGGAGCCAGTGCGGAGCAACAAGCGCGACACCGACCAGCACAGGCTCGACCGGTGAGAGCGGGAGCAGTGCGCTACCAGCGGCGAACGCAACGGTCAGCAGGCAAAGCAGCAGGGGGGAATGAAGCGCGGCCTCGAGCATGAATCATCTCCGGAAGACGCCGCGCGGAGATCCCGGGGCGGGACGTCCACGCGTGCGCTTATCCAGACAAGCGGAAAAGCGCGCCTGACCGGCTCACGGGGATCGCTTGACGGCCCTTGGCATGCGGCCTATCGTTTCCCCAGCAACACGAGTTTCAGTCCAGCACGCAGCCACGGGTGAGGTTCCTTCGCCGACGTCTCCGCCCGCGCCGTCCGCAAGTGTCACGCAGCTCCTGCTGGCATGGGGCGCGGGCGATCATGCGGCGCTCGACACGTTGCTGCCGCTCGTGTACGACGAGCTCCGGCGCCAGGCCGCGCGTGCACTGCGCAACGAGACACCAGGGCACACGCTCGAAGCCACGGCGCTCGTCCACGAGGTCTACCTTCGCCTGGTCGACCAGGATCGCGCGCAGTGGCAGAATCGCGCGCAGTTCTTCGGCATGGCGTCGCAGCTCATCCGCCGCATTCTCATCGATCACGCGCGCGCCCGCGTGGCGGGCAAGCGTGGAGGCGGAGCGGTTCGCATCACCCTGGCAGACGCTGACCTGCCGGCTGCCGAGTCGAATGTGGACATGCTCGACCTCCATGAAGCGCTCGAGCGACTTGCGGCGCTCGATCCTGACCAGGCGCGATTGGTCGAGTTGCGGTACTTCGGCGGTCTCAGCATAGAGGAAACGGCCGTGGTGCTCGAGGTGTCCCCTGCGACGGTGAAGCGGGAGTGGGCCGTCGCACGCGCGTGGCTGCGCCGGGAACTCGAGGCCGCATGAGCGCGGCGCGCGAGTCGGGCGGAGCGTCGATGACACCGACCCGGTGGCGTGAAGTGAAGGCGGTCATGCAGGAGGCCCTCGATCGCGCGCCGGGCGACCGCTCCGCGTACCTCGACATTGCCTGCGCTGCTGACGCGCCGCTGCGCCAGGAGGTCGAGTCACTGCTCGCTGCTGCCGAAGGGAACGACGGCTTTCTCGAGCAGCCCGCGATCTTCAGCACAGGCGGTGGTGTCGTGGACACCCCTGCAAAGGGAGGGGACCTGCAGGCGCGGCTGACCAGCGCGCTCGGCGAGCAATTCACGATTGAGCGCGAGTTGGGCGGCGGAGGCATGTCACGGGTGTTCCTTGCCGAGGAGCGCGCGCTTTCCCGCAAGGTCGTGGTGAAGGTGCTGAGTCCCGAGCTTGCGCATGGATTGTCGGTCGA
>JBKJKH010000522.1:0-2520 GCA_046597595.1 Gemmatimonadaceae bacterium | reverse complement strand
CACGACATCCGTCACGACCGCCGCGTTGCGGTGAAAGTGCTCGAGCCCGAGCTTGGCGCTGTTCTCGGCGCTGAGCGGTTCCTTGCGGAGATCAAGGTGACGGCGAATCTGCAGCATCCGAACCTGCTTCCGCTCTTCGACTCAGGCGAGGCGGATGGCTTGCTGTTCTATGTGATGCCCTACGTGGAAGGCGAGTCGTTGCGGGCGCGTCTCGATCGCGAGAATCCGCTGCCCATTGATGATGCCATCGGCATAACGATCGCCGTGGCCAAAGGACTCGAGTACGCGCACAAACAGGGCGTGATCCATCGCGACCTCAAGCCGGAGAACATCCTTCTCCAGGAGGGGCAGCCGGTCATCGCTGACTTCGGTATCGCGCTGGCCGTGGCGAAGGCCGGCGGCGCGCGCATCACGCAAACAGGACTGTCGCTCGGCACCCCGCAATACATGTCGCCGGAACAGGCCACGGGCGATCGCGGCGTCGATGCGCGTGCCGACATCTATTCGCTCGGGGCGATGTGTTACGAGATGCTCACGGGCGAGCCCCCGCACGTTGGCACGAGCTCGCAGGCGATCATCGCCAAGCTGATGACGGAAGACGTCCGGCCTGTGACGGTGCTTCGTCGCAATGTGCCGCCGCACGTCGATGCGGCCGTTCGGCACGCATTGGAAAAGCTCGCTGCCGACCGCTTCGCGACGGCGGGAGAGTTTGCCGCGGCGCTCCAGGGGAAGGGCGATGCGGCCTCGCTTCGCCGTTACACTGTGTCTGGAGCGACATCCGATGCAACAGGTGCGATCCGCCGGTCGCGCGTGCAGTCGCGCGTGGCGTGGGCACTCGTCGCATTCCTGGCGGCCGCATTCGCCTGGGTATGGCGTCGGCCGGTCGAAATGCCGGAGACTCCAGTCGTGCGCATGCATCTCGATGTGCCGGCAGGCCATCGCATGATGGTGAATGGGTTTCCGCTCGCGCTTTCGCCGCAGGGCGATCGGATCGCCTACGCGCTGACGGGTGTATCGGGATACGCCACGCACGTTCGGCGACTGAACGAACTGGCTGGCAAAGCGGTCTCCGGGCAAGCACTGGAGGGACTCACGTTCTCGCCGGACGGGAAGTGGCTGGCGTACATCGACGGCAAGGCCGTAAAGAAGATTCCGGCGGACGGCGGGCAGAGTATCACAGTGGCGACTTTCGAGGGCGAGCTCGGAGCCAGGGGGCCTTCCGCATTGAGCTGGGGCGTGCCGGAGACGATCGTCGTCGGTACGTGGAAGGGCGTATGGACGGTGTCGTCGAGCGGAGGAACGGCGCGCTTTGTGGCCGGCAGCGATTCCAGCGCTGCGGCACCCGAGCTCGCGGCATTGCCGGACGGGAAAACCGTCATTTATGCATCGGGCAACGCCGCGACCGACCTCCCCCTCAAGCTCATGACGTTGGGGTCGGGCGAAAGCACACTTCTCGGTGTGAGCGGCATTGTGCCACTCGGAATGCTCGACGGGAACCTGATCTATCTGACGCGCACCGGGACGCTGATGGCAATTTCGCTCGATGTGTCGCGTCGCAAGGTCACTGGGGATCCGGTGCAGATCGAGGAGGGTGTCGCTGGTGCCGGAATCTCGCGGTCCGGTACGCTTGCGTTCAAGACGGGTCAGCTCGCCAACCGTCTGGTGATGGCGACCGCGGGGAAAGAAGACGTCGTCCTGCTCTCCGAGCCGAAGAACTACACGACGCCCCGGATGTCGCCTGACGGGAAGAAGATCGCTGTCAGAGTGGTCGGATCGTCCAGCTCCGAAATCTGGGTGTACGACATCGCGGCGCACACGTTCACGCGACTGGCGTCCGATGGAGACAACTGGGCACCGGAGTGGTCACCGGATGGATCGCGTATCGTCTTCACGACTGACCGAAGCAACGGCCGCCGAACTGTCTGGTGGCAGCCGGCAGACGGCAGCGCCCGCGCAGAGCTTCTGCATGCGGCAGACGTCGCGACGAATGAGGGCCTGATCTCTCCCGATGGACGATGGCTGATCTATCGCACGGGACCGAATGCCGCACATCCGCGCGACATTTTCGCCGTTCCCATGACCGGGGAGAAGAAGCCGCTCGCTCTCGTCGAGGGTCCAGCGTCGGAGATCATGCCGAGGCTCTCCCCCGATGGACGATGGCTGGCCTATCAGTCCGACGAGAGCGGTCGGTTCGAGATCTACGTGCGTCCGTTTCCGAACAATGGCGCGCGGGTGCAGGTGAGCACGCAGGGTGGTACCGAGCCGCTCTGGTCGAGATCCGGCAACACCATGTACTTCCGAACGATCGAGGGCATCATCGCGGCGAGCGTGACAACGAATCCGACGTTCGCCATCAACGAGCGACACCGCGTGCTCGTCAGTGACTTCCCGCCGGATCCAACGCACGCCGGCTATGACGTGACGCCGGACGGAAAGCAGTTTATGGTAATGAAGAGGGTGGGCGAACAATCGCAAGCCGTCATCGTGCTCAACTGGAAGCGCGAGCTGCGCGAGAAGCTG
>JBKJKH010000521.1:0-4312 GCA_046597595.1 Gemmatimonadaceae bacterium | reverse complement strand
TGGACTCCCTTCCCTGCACCGCGCCCACCGCCTTCAGGATCGCGCCGCCGGCGTGGGGTTCGACTGGCCGGATACCGAGGGGCCGGCACAGAAGGTCGAAGAGGAACTGGGCGAGGTAAGGGCGGAACTGGAGTCAGGTGCCTCGGCCAAGGCGCTGGAGGCCGAGGTGGGCGACCTGTTGTTCGCGGTGGTGAACCTCGCGCGGAAGGCGGGGGTTCACCCGTCGCTGGCGCTGGACAAGGCCAATGCGAAGTTCGAGCGGCGGTTCGGGGCGATGGAGGCCGCTGCACGTCAAAGAGAGGTCGACTTGCGGCAGTTGGACCTCAGCGCCCTGGATGACCTGTGGGGGGAGGCGAAACGGAGCGGGCTCTAGATGCTCGCGTGCGCCGCTTACGGGCGCAGCCTGTACATCATCCGCGGGAACGCGATAACCTCGCGAATGTGCGGCGTCCCGCAGATCCACGCGACCGTCCGCTCCAGGCCAAGTCCGAAGCCTGAGTGCACGAATGTCCCATACTTCCGCAGGGCGAGGTACCAGTTGTAGGCGTCAACCGGTAACCCCTCCTCGTGGATGCGCGCGAGCAGCCGGTCATGATCATCTTCGCGCTGCGAGCCGCCGATGATCTCACCGTAGCCCTCAGGCGCGAGCAGGTCATCGCAGAGCACGGTGCGCGGATCAGCCGGGTTCTCCTTCATGTAGAACGCCTTCGCCGCCTTCGGATAGTTCATCACGAAGACGGGCCGGTCGTAGTCCGCCACGATCAGCGCTTCGTCCTCGGCGCCAAGATCATCGCCCCACTTGGCCGAGCTGCCCTTTTTCTGCACGAGCGCGACGGCGGCGCCGTAGTCGAGGCGCGGAAACGGAAGCTGGATTCGCTCGAGCATGGCAACGTCCCGTTCCAGTTCTGCCAGCTCGGGGCGGCGGCGCTCCAGCACGCGCTGTACAAGGAACGCGACGAATTCCTCCTGGAGCCGCATGTTGTCCGCCGAATCGTAGAAGGCCATCTCCGGCTCGATCATCCAGAACTCGGTGAGATGGCGGCGGGTTTTCGATTTCTCGGCGCGGAATGTTGGGCCGAAGGTGTAGATGCGTCCGAGCGCCGCCGCCGCGGCCTCGCCGTAGAGCTGTCCGGTCTGCGCGAGATACGCGGTGCCCTCCTCGAAATACTCGGTCGAGAAGAGGCCGCTACGCTCGCCGATCGCCGCGGTGAGCAGCGGCGTATCTACACGGATAAAACCGCGGTCGTAGAAGAAATCGTGAATCGCCTGCTCGATCTCGTGGCGGATCTTCATGATCGCCACCTGGCGCGGCGTGCGAAGCCAGAAATGCCGGTTGTCGAGCAGGAAATCGATGCCGTGTTCCTTGGGCTGGATCGGGTAGTCGGTAGGGCTCGCGCCGAGGATTTCGAGCGCCGTGACCCCGATCTCGTAGCCGCCCGGGGCTCGTGCATCGGCGCGCACGTCTCCGGTGACCGCCGCCGACGTTTCCTGCGTGAGCTGCCCGAAGCGCTCCCATACTTCCGGCGGCACCGCACTCTTCACGACCACGCACTGCGCCGTTCCTGTCCCGTCGCGCAAGACGAGGAAGGCGACCTTTCCCGAGGAGCGGAGATGGGTGACCCACCCACGGAGCGTCACGGATGAGCCAGCGTGCTGGCCGAGTTCGGCGATGCGAGCGTACGTCATTGGCGGGGAAAGGGTTAGGTTTCCAAAACTAACACGGTCGTCCGATGGCGGTGTGACGCCCCGCCAGCCCGGGAGGTGAGCGGGAACACGGTCGAGTCCGACGGCGTATTGGTTGCATCCTTTCAAGTTCGACTCTGCCCTGGACCCGCAAACATCATGACGCTTCGAGCCCGGCTTGCTGTCGGACTCATCGCGATCGCCGCGATACTCGTTGCACCGCTCGTTCTCGCCCTGCGCGCACTCTCTGCGCTGCACATGACGACCGAGCGCCTGCAGGTCGAGGCAGTGGCGGGGTCGATGGCGCTGCGGCGTGCGCAGAGCTTCGTGGACGACGCGCGGCTCGCGGAAGACGCGCTGCTTTTTGTCCACGACCCCATGAGCCTGACCCGGATGCGCGCTGTTTCGACCGCGCTCGGGTTTGCGGCCGATTCGATGGCGGCGTTCGGACTCACCGCGCAGGCCAACATCGTTCGTGACGCTGCGAGAGAACTGACGGCGGGCGCGGAGGCCGTGTACACGCTTGCTGGATCCGGCAGTGGGGCTGAAGCGGAAAGTGCGTCGGACGCGCGCGTGCGCCCCGCCATCTCCAAACTGGACCTCGCCGTTCACGAAGCCGAGCGTGCGCTTCAGGCCCGGACTCATGAAACGGTGCGCATCGCAAGTGCGTCGGCGCAGGACGCCCGCCGCCTCTCGGCGCTCGCGCTTGGGCTCGCACTCGCGGCCGGTGCGGCCATCGCGTTCTTCCTCACGCGCTCCATCAGCAAGCCGGTGGCCGAGCTCGAACGAGGTATGCGGACGGTGGCGGATGGGGAGTTCGACCACGTGCTCGTGTTAAACGCGACACGTCGCGACGAGTTCGGTCGCCTGGCGGAGAGCTTTCAGGCGATGACCAGCCAGCTCGGAGAGCTGGACCGGATGAAATCGGAGTTCGTGTCCATTGCGACGCACGAGCTCAAGACCCCCATCAATGTCATCATCGGGTACGTGCAGTTGCTCGAGGACGGCATCTACGGTCCCCTGGACGGCAAGCAGACCGACGCGTGCCGCACTGTGGCGCGTCAGGCACGCTCGCTCGACCGGCTCGTCCGCCGGCTGCTGGACGTGAGCCGGTTCGAGGCCGGTGTGGTGACCCTCGACATCGGGCAGGTGAATCCCGCCCTCCTGGCCGAGGACGTGCGCGCGGACTTCGGGGTCATGGCGGAGCAGCGCGGAATCGTGCTGGATGTGCAGGTTGCGCCTGGCACTCCGGAACTGGTGGCGTGGGATGCAGACCGCGTCGGAGAGGTCATTGGCAACCTCATCTCGAATGCACTCAACTTCACGGAAAAAGGCGGGCGGGTCACCGTAACGGCAGAGCGAGGCGGTGGAGACGGGGTGCGCCTGCGGATTTCCGACACAGGAGTCGGCATCGACCCGGAGCAGCTGCCACGCGTCTTCGAGAAGTTCTATCAGGCCCGGAACCAAGCCTCGGCTCGCGCCAAGGGCACGGGGCTGGGTCTCGCAATTGTAAAGGAGATCGTCGAGGCGCATGGCGGCACGATCAGTGCCCACAGCGTGCTCGGGCAAGGGACGGAATTCACCATCAACCTTCCGCGGCAGGCGCCTGCTGCGTCGCCGATGTTGATGAAAACACCGCGCACGGCGGGGGCAGTAGCATGAAGCAGTTGGTCGTCGGGATGGCATTGGCAATCGTGGCCGGTTGCGGGCAAACGAGCCAGCAGCTTGCTCCGCGTGTCGCGCCTATGCCTGGCGATGCCCGGCGTCTCCTCGTCGCAGGGAATCTCGCGGCCTCTGACAGCGCGCTTACGGTGTGCTCACAGGCGTACCAGTCCGCCGCGGAAGGAGCGCAGTGCCGATACTGGCTCGTGCTGGTCCGGCTCGATCCCGCCTATCCCGGCTCAGCCGGCAATGCCGTGACCGCCGCCCGTGATTTCCTCACGCGCGACATCAGCGCGCCCGGAAGGGAGGAGATCACACTGCTGCTCCGCGTTGCGGCGCAGCGCCAGGCACTGCTCGCCTCGCTCGACTCAAGTCGCGCGATGCTCGCCACGCGCGCTGCGGTTGCGCAGACGCCACTCCGCAATGACAGCACCGCTCACGAAGTGGAGAAGCTGCGGACCGAACTCGCGCGGACTCAGGACGAACTGCAGCGCATCAAGCGCCGGTTGTCTGCTCCCCGTCCCTGACGGGAAAGGCCCGCAGGATCGTCAGGAGCCAGATCACCCCGACGAGGACTCCGCCCACCACGTCCGTCGGCCAGTGAACGCCGAGATAGAGGCGCGAGTACAGCACGAGCAGCACCAGCGGCGCGAGCGCGACCGGAACCCATTTCATTCCGCGCTCACGCACCAGCAGGATCGCCAGGAACAGCAGCACTGACATCGTTGCGATCGCGTGCCCGCTCGGATATGACGGCCATGCGAACTGGCCGCGCTTCACCCAGAGATCCGGGCGCTCTCTCCACGCGATGTGCTTGATGATCGCATTGAGGGTGTTGCTTCCCGCCTGGATGACGATGAGCGGGATCGCGAGATCCCAACGCCCCTTCCGGAGGACGAGCCAGAGCGCGAGCGCGACTGCAATTGGGAGCGTCGTCCAGTTGGTGCCGAGCCAGGGCAGGATGAGC
>JBKJKH010000433.1:0-3182 GCA_046597595.1 Gemmatimonadaceae bacterium | reverse complement strand
GCGTTGTCACGGTCGCCGTCCAGTGGCTTCTTCCGCTCATCACACCCGTCGGGTATCACCAGGCGGTGCGATACGTTGGCTGGATTACGTTCGCGTTTGCGTGCAACGGCGTCTATACGATGATGCTCCCCTACCTCGTGCATACGAAGCAGACCGCCTATCTGGGCCGTGCCACCGCAATCGCGGCGGTCTTGAACGTGTGGCTGACGCTGCTGCTCTTTCGCTTCATCGGTCCTCTGGGCGCGGCTGTCGCTACGCTTGTCGCGTACGCAGTGCGGACGCTCCTGGTCTGGCATCGTGCATCCGTCGTATTTCCGATGCCATGGGCGATCTGGCGGAACGACACTCCCTCGCCGACGCCAGGTTGATGCGCGGCCTGTGGCGCGAATTGCGCGATGCCCTGCTTCTCGACATCGGTGGCCTCGAATATCTGCAGCATGATCCGGCGATCCGCGAACTGATGGACCGTGCAGTGCCGGGTGGAGTGATAGGGGTACTGCGCGGATTCGTGCTCTTTGGCTGGGTGATGACCCGGGAACTCGTTCGCTCCTTCCGGAGCAATACCGCGCGCAAGCCGGACCACCCGATTGTCTTCTTTTCGCTGGCACTCAATCACCACGAGTGTCTTGCGCCCGTCGCACAGTACCTCCCTGAAGCGTGGATGACGTGCGCCAACGTTAATGGCCGGTCGGTACTCAACAAGGACGGGCGATTTCAGGCCGAGTTCCCGCTCGGCCTCGCACATCTCGTTGCCATTCCGTTTTTCCCGGTGCTGTTGTACCGGTGGGCGACGGCACGCGGGTGGCGTCGGCTCACTATCACGCGCTTCGTCAACGTGTGCTGGATGGCGTATGGGTATGCCTTGGTCGCACCGCGCTGGCTGCGTCGTACCGGCGCGACGAGCCTCGTCATTGCGAACGATCACGTGACGCACGCGCGGCTCCTCCAGCGCGCGGCGAAACGGGTTGGCATTCCCACGTACTATGTGCAGCACGCGTGTATCACGCCGGGATATCCACCACTCGACATGGATTACGCGCTGCTCGACGGTGAGGACGCATCACGCAAGTACGCGGGGTCCGGGCCGGCGACCGCCACGGTGTATCTCGTGGGCATCTCGAAGCTCGACGGCCGCACTCCGGTTCCCGACGGCCCACTCCGGCGCGTTGGCATCTGCACGAATGTTCACGATAGCCTGGAGCGAACCGAGGAATTGCTGGCGGCAATACGTGAAGGCATGCCCGAGCTCGAAATCGTGTTTCGCCCGCGGCCGTCTGGTTCCTTTACACCGTGGGAGGCCCTCGCGAGAAAGTATCAGGTGGCACTTTCGTGGTATGATCGCGAAACAGCAACCGCATTTCTCGGTCGCCTGCAGGCGGTCGTTGCGGGAAATTCGTCGATCCTGCTGGAAGCGGCGCTCCTCAATGTTTCGCCGCTCTACTTCGATTTCACGCGCAACAAGCTTGATTGGCATGGCTTTGTCGCCAACGGCCTCTGCGACTACACCGCCAACCCGCGAGAAGTGACGACAATGCTTGCGGCGTGGGCGACGCACCGTCCCAACGCGCGACAGCGTGCTCGTGCCTACTCCGACACGCTCGGCACGAGTTACGATGGCTGCTCAGGGGAGCTTGCGGCGTCAGTGATCCGGCAGACGCTCGTGAGTGCGACTCCGGGCCCGCAATGGACACACGCCCCGTTTGATGTCGGCGGCGCCGACGTTTATCGATTGGCGGAGCGCGCGTCAGCCTGAGCTAAACCTGCGTCGCCCTGATCGAGCGTACCCTCTTGCCACATGCTACGATCCTGCCGCGCGGCATTCGGTCAGCTCGGACAGCGGAATCGCGAAGACCCCTCCTTTCACTCCCCCGAAAAAGGCTGTGTTGCCGCCTATCGCTGGTCCAGCCCGATCGATCCCTTCGCTGACCTTGACACGACATCGCGTCTTTCCTGTAGTCGGATCGAGGGCGTGAATGCTCCCGGCCAGGTCTGCGACGATCACCGCGCCATCGGCTATACTCGGCGGCCCGCGAAGCCTCGCTGGCATCGACGTTTGCCATTTGATGCGACCGGACTTTCTGTCCAGCGAGTAAACTGCTTGAGCAATCGGCGAGACAACGAAAACGTCATCACCCAATGCCACCGGCGTCCCCGACGTGTGGCCAAAAGCGTCATGTCCACTACCGAGCAGACGCTCCCAGCGCACCTCTCCCGTCGTCAGGTCGATGGCGATCAGTGCCTGTCGGGGCATGGTAGAGCGAGCATCGAGCCCGAGGATGCGGCCAAGAACGTACCGGATCTTCTCGCGAAGCGGCTTGTCTCGGACAATCGAATATTCGCGCGTGGTACCACCAAAATACGCCATGCCATCGGCAATGGTCGGCGAAACATCTCCGGCGTGCTTGAATCCTGGAGAAAATCCGCGACACCAGAGTTCGCGTCCGCTGCGCGCATCGTAGGCGCAACCGAACCGCTGCTCCAGGCCAAGGACCACCACCGAATCCTGAAGGGCTGGATTGGCCATCACCACCCGACCCGGCATCTGCGTGCGCCACTTTTCCCTTCCGCTCCGGATATCCCGGGCCACGAGATCACCAAGCCCGTTGCCATAGATCACCAAGTCGCCGGCGACGACGGGCGACGTCATCACCGCACCATTCTCAAACGAGGCCCACGCGCGCTTGCCTGTCGCAAGCTCATGCACGCTCACTCCGCTTGGGCCGATACCCGAAATGAATGCCCGGCCCCATCTCGAGATGGTGTGATTGTCGCCGAAGCCTACTGCGACCAGCCCCTGCGAAACGATGGGATCCATGTGGATCCAGTTCGGAACTTGAGTCCGCCAAACTAGCACACCGGTGCGCGCATTGAACGCGGACAGGACACCACTGCCGTGCGTGCCAACGAGGAATATCTCGCCAGCCAATGAGCCCGTCGCTCGCACAGGCCCCCCGGCGTTCGCGGTCCACCGCACCGGCGGGAATTCTGGTTCGGTCGAACCGCCTTTGCCCGCATCGCGCCGATATTGCTCCCATGTGTACTTTGCCGCTCCTGCGAGCACCGTATCGGCTACCGGTTGCGTCTCGAAGGGGCGCGGCTGCACCAGATGCCTGAGCACCTCGTCATTGTCTGCGCAGAGCGGTTCACCAGCGTTGCCGTTGCGCGACTTGCCCGCACGCTCG
>JBKJKH010000056.1:0-4243 GCA_046597595.1 Gemmatimonadaceae bacterium | reverse complement strand
TGGATGGACGCGGAAGGCGCGACTTCTCAACTCACGCGCGTGGAAAATGCGCCGCAGGACGTGAAGTGGTCGCCGGACGGCAAGTCGATGGGGTTCGTCATGTTCGTGCCGCAGAGCGAGCCATGGAAGATCGGTATGCCGGATGCGCCGAAGGACGCGACGTGGACGAGCGCGCCGCGCGTCGTGCAGTCGCTGCATTTCCGGCAGGATCGGCGCGGGTTCGTGGAGAATGGCAACACGCACCTGTTCATCCTCCCGGCAGACGGAGGCACGCCACGCCAGGTCACCAAGGGCGATTGGAACGTGGGCGCGCGCTTCGACCAGCTGGCGGGGAACGTGGGGTGGGATTGGGCGCGCGATGGACGCACCGTGTTCGTTGACGGGATGGACGATGCGAAGGCCGACCTCAACTACCGAAGCTCCAACGTCTACGCGGTCGACGTCGCGACTGGATCGATGACGCGACTCACCCGCGAGGATGGCGCATGGTCGAGCCCTGTGGTCTCGGCAGACGGCCGCCGCATCGCGTTCGCAGGGTATCCGGCGACGAAGGCGAGCTACCGTGTGGCCGACCTCTACGTGATGAATATTGACGGCAGCGCGATGCAGAAGCTTTCGGGTGACGTTGACCGGGATCCCAACTCCATCACGTGGGCGCCGGACGGCAGCGGTATCTACTTTGTGGCGGAAGATCGTGGCACGTCGAACATGTTCATGGCCTCGCTGGCAGGCGGTACGAAGCGCGTGACCACGGGCCCGCAGGTGCTGAGCCTCGGCAGTATCTCGAAGAGTGGAATCGCGGTTGGTGTGCGGAGCGCCGCGCAGGCCCCCCCCGACATCTATCGCACGGATCTCCGGAAGCCGGCCGAGCTCACGCAACTCACACACGTGAACGACGACGTGCTGGAGCGTGTGAGGTTGGCCACGATCGAGGAGTTCACCGTTCCATCGACCGGTGGTGCGACGGTGCAGGGCTGGATCATGAAGCCGCCGAACTTCAGCGCATCGAAAAAGTACCCGATGATCATGGAGATTCACGGCGGGCCACACGGCATGTACAACGTTGGCTTCAATTACATGTTCCAGAACTTCGCCGCGAACGGGTATGTGGTGCTCTACACGAATCCCCGCGGAAGCACCGGCTACGGCAGCGCGTATGGCAATGCCATCGAGCGCCGGTACCCCGGCGTGGACTATGAAGACCTGATTGCGGCCGTGGACACCGTCGTCGCGCGCGGATACGTCGACACCGACAAGATGTACGTGGGGGGCTGCTCCGGTGGCGGCGTCCTCTCGAGCTGGGTCATCGGCCACACCACGCGTTTTGCCGCGGCAGCAGTTCGCTGTCCCGTGACCAACTGGATCAGCATGGCCGGCCAGACCGACGTGCCGCTCTTCACCTACAACTTCTTCGACAAGCCCTTTTGGGAAGCACCCGCCAAGTGGCTCGAACAGTCACCGTTGATGTACGTCGGCAATGTCACCACGCCAACGGTCGTGATGACGGGCGAGCTCGACATGCGGACGCCAATGCCACAATCCGACGAGTACTACACGGCGCTGAAGATGCGCGGCGTTCCGACGGCGCTCCTCCGGTTTGAGGGCGAGTACCACGGAACAGGGTCACGCCCGTCGAACTTCATGCGCACGCAGCTCTACATGATGAGCTGGTACGGGAAGTACTCGAAAAAGACCGCTATGTAGCGCGTGATCCCGGAAAGTCGGGTGTAGTCTCCGGCGCGGCAGGAACGGTGAAGTGCATTGCCGTGCCCGCGCCGGGGGCACTCTCGGCCCAGATTTTTCCCCCATGCTGTTCGACGATTGCGCGGGAAATGGCGAGACCCAGGCCGGCACCGCGCCCGCGCCTTCCGTCACCGCGTTCCACCTGCACAAAGGGTTCGAAGACCGCAACAAGCTTGTCCGCCGGAATGCCCCGGCCCTCGTCCTGTACCGAGATGCGCACCATGTGCGGCTGGGTAGGGTCTGCGCTGATCGCGACGCGAATGCGCTTTCCCCGTGGCGTGAACTTGATGGCGTTGCCAAGCAGGTTGGTGACTACCTGAGTGATGCGCTCAGGATCAGCCATCACGTTCGCTCCGGAGTCGACATTCTCGAGTATGACGCCCGCTTCACCCGCCAGCGCTCCTACGCTTTCCATGGACGCGGCGATGATCTCGTTCGCCGCGACGGCCCGGAGTTCGAGTTCCATCCTGCCATCCCTGATGCGCTCGAGATCCAGGAGGTCGTCCACCAGCCGGTGCAGCCGATCAGCATTCCGCACCGCCATCTGAATCAACTCACGCTCGCGAGGCTGAAACGCTGCCTGGTTGGAGCCGCGATCCAGCAGGTGCAGTGAACCCTGAATGGCGCCGAGCGGGGTGCGGATCTCGTGGCTCACGATGCCGATCAGCTCATCCTTGAGCCGCTCAGTAGCGGCTCGCGATGCGTCGGCACGGCGCTCGCCAGTCACGTCGCGAAAAACCAGGCGCATCGCTGTAACGCGACCCTTCTCGAAGCGCGGGGTCGCGTCACCCTGCACGACCATGCGTTCGCCGTTGGGCGCGACGAGCTCACTCTCGAAGTCGGGAATTGCTTCTCCTTTCATCATGCGCCGTCCCGCCTCGATGAACGCACTCCGCCGCTCCGGCGGAAGAACGCTGAGCAGACTGCCCGCAACGGGACCCATGACGTCCCGCCAGCTCTGGTTCGCATAGAGAAGTCGAGTGTCGGCCGTCGTGATGATTATCATGTCTCCCGCATGCTCCACGAGATCCTGCATCTGTGCTTCGCTGGCCCTGAGCTCAGTCAGCGCGTAGCGCAGGCCGATTTCCGCTGAGGCGGATGCTGCCAGGTCCCGAATCGCCGCCAGTTCATCGTCGGTCCAGACGTGGGGTGCGGGAAAGATCGCGCACAGGCTCCCTAATGGTTGGCCGTCACCGGCGTGAATGGGATACCCGGCATATGCTACGGCTTCCAGGTCGCGTATGGCGAGGTTGTCGCGGACCAGCGGATGCTCGCGCGCGTCCTCCACGATGAGGGGCGCGTCGCCGTTGACGACGTGCTGGCAGAACGAGTGCGAGAGCGGAGTGCCCCGTTGCGTGGCAGCCCATTCCTTGATCCCTATGGCACTCTTGAAAAACTGGCGCGTGTCGTCGACGAGGGTGAGCAGGGCAACGGGCGCTTCAACAACGCGGGCGAGAAGCCGCGTATAGCGGTCGAACGCCTCGTCGATGGGCGAATCGAGCAGTGCCGTCGCGCTCAGCGCTGCAAGGCGCGCGGGGTCCGCCAGGCGGGAAGTAGACGTGGTCGCCATCTGCCGAAGGGAGACTAATGGAGTCATCTTCGAGACGCACACCTTGCCGAGGAGAATCCGTGTTCGCCCCTGCCGCCCGATGGTTCTGTGTCATCCTGTTGCTCGCCTCCGCACTCCCAGCGACCGCGCAGGTGAGTCCGTCACTCTACAATGGAATGGCCTGGCGGATGATCGGCCCGCATCGCGGCGGGCGCACCAAGGCTATTGCCGGCGTTCCGGGGAAACCGAACATCTATTACGTCGGCGTGACGAACGGCGGGATCTGGAAGACCACTGACTACGGCCGCACCTGGTTCCCGATCTTCGACAACCAGCCGACGGGTTCGATCGGCGCGCTTGCGATCGCGTCGAGCGACCCGAACGTCATCTACGCGGGCAGCGGCGAGGGCCTTCAGCGTCCCGACCTCTCAATCGGTGACGGCATCTACAAGTCTACCGACGCCGGCGTCACATGGGTCCACCTCGGGCTGCGTGCCGCGCAGCAGATTCCGCAGATCGTCGTCGACCCGCGCGATGCCAACCGGGTCTTCGTCGCGGTTCTTGGCCATCCCTACGGCGCCAGCGCGGAGCGTGGGGTGTTCCGATCGACGGATGGCGCGCGCACGTGGCAGAAGGTGCTGTTCGTGGACGAGAACACCGGCGCCGCGGACATCGTAATGGATCCACGCGACCCCAACACGCTGTACGCGTCGCTCTGGGAGTCGCGACACGCGCCGTGGGAGAATGGTGTCTTCACTGGCCCGGGCTCCGGCGTCTACAAGTCGGTGGACGGAGGCACCACCTGGCGGCCGATCAACGCCGGACTGCCGACCTTCGCCGACGACGGACTCGGACGCATCGGGCTCACGGTGGCTCCGAGTGAACCGCGCCGCCTGTTCGCCACGGTCGAGGCGACGCGCAAGGCGGGCCTCTACCGCTCGGACGACGCGG
>JBKJKH010000179.1:0-4322 GCA_046597595.1 Gemmatimonadaceae bacterium | reverse complement strand
AGCCACGGGTGACGGAATTCTGTGCGTCCACCCACGATTTCGTATCGGCGGAGTTGAGGTCTTCCAGCCAGCGGTATGGATCCCGGACTTTGCTGCCACCGTAGTCGTCTTCATGGCTGACCGTGCGGGTCGCCGGATACTGCACCGCCTGCGCGCCAAGGGCGCCCGCAGAAACCAGCACCGTCAGCCCGGCACGGAATGTTGAACGAAGGAAAGTCAGCGTCATGGTCATCCGGAGCTCCGTGTGAGGTCTGCACCAATCGTTGGCCAATCGTAAACGGTACGCTCCCGTCCCGTGGCCCGTCCAGTACCGTATTCTTGGAGCCAATACTCGCGAGAGCGAGGAAAGCGCGTCATGTTGCGATGTCTTCTTCCCAGGACAGGGCCGTCATTGCGCTCTCTCGACAAGTCGCACGTCAGCCACCACATGCTGCCTCGCGCTGCGCTGTGTGTTGCGATCCTCGCCTCTGCGGGTTGCGCAACGATCAAACACGGCTCAGTGCAGCGAGTCACTGTCGTGTCGAATCCCGCCGGCGCGCGTGTGATGGTCGACAGCCAGCCTGCCGGCGTTACGCCGCTCGTGGTCAAGGTGTCGCGCCGCGGTCGTCATGTGATCACCATGACGCACGACACGTTCCCCGCGATGGCGGTTCCGCTGACGCGCCACATCTCCCCGGCGGTGTACGGGAACTTGCTGCTGTACGGCCTGCCTGCGCTGGTCGATCTGGCGACGGGCTCGGCGTGGGAGCAGCGACCGTCTATTGTCAGTGGGGCGTTCAGCGTGACCGGGCCGGGAAGTGGCGACGTGGCGCGTATGTGGGGGCTCGCTCGCAACGACCGCGTTCGGTTTTCCATCGACAGGGCCGGAAGCGCTACCGTCGATGGGGTAGTGGATTCCACCGTCGCCGATCTCCTCTACCTGCACCCGTTCGGCGGGAGTAACGGAACGGACACGAGCCTGTCGCGGACTGTCAGGCTGGCTGACGCGCACGCGTTCGCGGTGCACGCTCCACCGGATCGCATCGGCTGGGGACTGGCCGGTGTGCATTATGCCGCATTGGCAACGTCTCCACTGGTCCTGATTCCATACGCAGGATTGTTGACGGTGGCATCGATGCCGATCGGGTTCGCCATCGGCTACAGCGGCGCGCGAGCTCGCTGGTCTCCGCTCGAGGCCTATCGCTCGCACCTTCCACTGTTTCTCGACGATCGGGTGCGCGCGACGCTGCGCGATGGCCAGCGCCGCGCCGGGCGCCTGGTGGACCTGGACAGCGCCACACTGCTGCTGGCGGGCAAGCCGGACACCGTTCGCGTCGCCCGCATCGACATGCGCACCCTGCAACGCGCCAGTGGCTACGATTTCGGGAAGGGAGCCCTGTACGGCCTGGTCGGCGGCGTCACCCTCGGCACAATTTTGTGCTATGCGGTATCTGCCTGCGGCAACGACGCTGAGTGGTCAGGCGTTCTCATCCCGTTCGCGGTCGGGACGATCGGTGTTGCGATCTCCCCCGCGTTCGCGCCGCGACGGTGGGTGACCCTGCCTTGGTAGTGCAAATGAACAGAACGTTTGTCGCGCTCACTGCAGGATTCGTCCTGCTCTCGCCCGCACGGCGCCCGCTCGATGCCCAGCCGGCCCAGCGGGCCATCCTCGCCTCGAAGCTGCAACGCGATCTCGACCGCATCGCGGCCGAGGCGCCCGGTGTCATGGGCATCTCGGTCGTGGACCTCACCAGCGGTGAGCGCTTTGGCGTCCACGACACGCTGACCTTCCCCACCGCGAGCACCATCAAGGTGCCCATCCTCATCGCGCTCCATGCGCAGGCGGAACGGGGCCGCCTGGATCTCGCCGAGCGCGCCGTGCTGCGCGGAGCGGACCGCACCGCGGGCAGTGGCATCCTGCAGGCCCTGGGTGACGGCACGTCGGCGTTGTCGTTAGGCGATCTCGCGACGCTGATGATCGTGATCTCGGACAACACCGCCACCAACATGCTCATCGACCGGGTGGGCATGGAGACCGTGAATGCGACGATCCGTTCCCTCGGACTCGTGAAGACGACCCTCCGGAGAAAGATGATCCGCCCCGCCGAGATGGCGCGCGGGGAGGAGAATGTCTCCACGCCGCGGGAAGCGGCCATGCTGATGGCGCGCATTGCCAGGTGCGAGCTGCCCGTGACGCGCGCGCGCTGTGACGAGATCCGGCGCCTTCTGGAGGCCGACAAACCTGTGTCCGACGATCAGGCGCCTGGCCTGCCGCCTGGCGTGCGGGTGGCGTGGAAGGCGGGCGACCTCGCCGGTGGCCGTGCCGGATGGGGCATCGTCGGATTGCCGGGCCGGCCTTATGTCTTTGTCGCGATGCTCAACTACGGCGGCGCCGACTCGGCATCGCTCGCGACGATTGGCCGCGCATCGCGCGTGACGTACGACTATTTCACGAGGCTCGCGGGCGCGACTTCTCACGGAGCGGATCGACCTCAAGTATTTCGCGGACTCGAGCGCGAGGACGCCATGACCAGCACTTCGGTAGAAGCGACTCACGCAGGATGCAGGGTCGCGCCAGGGATTGGCGATGACATGATTCGCGCCGCGCCAGAATGATGCGATGTACGAACGCTCGTTGCCGCAAGTTGCGGCATGCCTGCTTGCGCCAACCTGACCGCCGAGCGTACGCTATACTCATGCGTATCGGAGAGCGCGGCGAGAAATGTTGACGACCGAAGAGTTCCTCAGCCATCCTGCGGCGAGGGAGCGCAGTGAGCTTGTTCGCGGCGCGCTGCGCGTGATGACGCCAACTGGTGGCGCGCACGGAGTGGTGTGCGGCAACGTGTTCGAGCTCCTGTCGAGCCATGCGCGCACCCACGGACTCGGCCGCTGTTTCACGGACGGCACCGGTTTCGCGCTTCCCGGACTTGAGCGCACGGTTCGCTCTCCCGACGTCGCGTTCGTTCTCGCCAGTCGGTTACCGGCGGGGGGAATCGGGCGGGGATTCATGACCGTGGCCCCCGACCTCGCCGTCGAGGTAGTCTCTCCCAGCGAGCGCGAGCCGGAACTCGAAGAGAAGATCGAGGACTACCTGGCGTCGGGAGTTTCAATGATCTGGGTGATCGACTTCGAGTTGCGGCTCGTCACCGTCATCACGCGCGATGCGCGGCGGGTATTGCGTGCGTCGGATGCGCTGCACGGCGAAGTCGTGTTTCCCGGCTTCTCGTGTTCCGTGTCGACGCTGTTTGAGGGACTGGCTCCACCATAAAAGTCACCTTGCGGATCGATATCGATGGCGCTGCGCGATCGTATCGTTTGCGACACAGCCCGCGTCGTGTCAGCCGACGAACGGCTGTTGCTTGGGGCCTGTGGCACGATGACCGGACACTCAAGCCGGCAGCCATTCGGCCGATGGCCTGGTTGCTCAAGTTGCCCGAGCTGCGTGTGCGCTGCCTGCTGGCAGGTTGCTGAAAAACACGCGATTGGATCTGGCAGGCTATCTGGCCGAGTCACTGGCGGGAATGCGATGTCAGGAACTCGAATACGTGGAATGCACGAATTCGAATGACCCGCACTTCGCCCTCACTCGCAGATTACGATTCGTGCATTCCACGAATTCGAGTTTCGTCCTTCGTGATCTGCGCCCTTTCAGCCCAATCCGCTGAATCAGCGATAGCGCGATCCTCTTCTAACCTGCGGGCAATCATCACGCCTGACCATGGAGCGCCGGGCCATCTCGGTCGCTCGTCATCAGGCGGTGCTCGAGGTGCCGACCAGCAAGCCGGTCAGCGCTCCCACCACCGCGCCAAGAACCGCCCCTGCGATGAAGTAGGACAATCCCACAGCTGGCCCATTCATGCTTCCATAGAGAAATCCGCCCCCCGTTCCGAGCGCGGCACCGAGAATGAGGCCCACTCCTGCGGCTTTGGATTTTGGCATGCTACGCCTCCGTGAGGGTGCGAGAACAACTGCAGGGAGAAGAACATCTGCGCTGCGGACGGTCTTGGCAACCATTCGTCGCCGCCTTGGGCGCGTCGCCATCAACCCGAACTCGCGGAAGCCTGCGCTCCACGCAGCTTCGGCACATGCAGCGTAGAGCCGCGCGCAGACTGGTTCTTCTAGCCTAACGCCTCACGGAACATCGCGGCGACATCCAGTACGAACGATTCAGCAGATCCCTCCGGATGCCACTCCAGAGCCTCTGTCGCCAGGTATTCGGCGTCCGCGCGTACCACCCTGATCGTTCGAGATTTCCCGTCCACAATCCAGTACTCGGCCACGCCCGCATCCATGAACAGCGCTCGCTTTTCGATCACGTCACGACGCCGAGTCGATCGGGACAG